>JAILIX010000024.1 GCA_024695065.1 Fretibacterium sp.
CAACGAGGCGACGGCCCGGGCCATTGGAGCGCAGGCCGGCGTGGACGAGGTGATTGCCGGCGTGCTGCCCGACGGGAAGGAAAGCGTTATCCGTTCCCTTCAGGAGAGAGGACGGGTGGCGATGGTGGGAGACGGCATCAATGACGCCCCGGCCCTGACACGGGCGGACACAGGAATCGCTATTGGCGCGGGGACGGACATCGCCATCGACGCGGCGGACGTCGTGCTGATGAAGAGCCGCCTGAGCGATGTGCCGGCGGCAATCCGCCTGAGCCGGGCAACGCTGCGGAATATCCACCAGAACCTGTTCTGGGCGTTTATCTATAATGTGATTGGCATTCCTCTGGCCGCAGGGCTGTGGGGATGGTCGCTGGACCCGATGTTCGCGGCAGCGGCCATGAGCCTGTCGAGCTTCTGCGTCGTCTCCAACGCTCTGCGGCTCAATCTGGTGAACATCCGGGGACACAGGGCGGCTGACCATGGCGGCAATCAATGATAAATATCAGAAACTGCTGGAATACCTCGCCGGGCTGGGCAGCGCGGCGGTGGCGTTTTCGGGCGGCGTGGACTCGACCTTCCTGCTGAGAGCCGCCCGGGATGCGCTGGGAGAAAACGTCCTCGCGGTGACAGCCTCCTCCTGCTTTATCCCTGAGCGGGAGACAGATGAGGCCAAGTCTTTTTGTGAACAGAACGGTATTGAGCAGGTCGAATGCCGTTTTGACGTGCTGGCGGTGGAGGGTGTCCGCAGGAACCCTGCGGACCGATGTTACCTCTGCAAGCGCGCGCTTTTTAAAAAAATTGGGGACATCGCCCGGGAGCGGAACCTCGCCGCCGTCACGGAGGGGTCCAACAAGGACGACGAGGGGGACTACCGCCCCGGGCTCAGGGCCCTTGGGGAGCTGGGGGTAAAGAGCCCCCTGAGGGCTGTTGGCTTCAGAAAAAATGAAATACGACAGCTCTCGCGGGAGCTGGGGCTTCCCACGTGGGACAAGCCGTCCTTCGCCTGCCTGGCTTCACGCTTTGTCTACGGCGAGACCATCACGGAGGAGAGGCTGAGCAGGGTGGACAGGGCTGAGCAGCTCCTCCTGAGCCTGGGCTTTCGTCAGATGCGGGTCCGGATTCATGGCAGTCTGGCCCGCGTTGAGCTCCTGCCGGAGGATTTCCCCAGGATTATGGAGTCCGGCACACGCCGGAAAATCCATCAGGAGCTCAGGGAACTGGGCTTTTCCTATGTGACACTGGACCTCGCCGGCTACCGGACGGGCAGCATGAACGAAACGCTGGCGAGATAGGGCAGCCCGGGGAGATTCTTCTGTTGGGCCCTTTTCTGTCTGTCATGGTATAATCAATTAACTTTTTTGGTTTTGTGCCATTGGGGATATTCCCCGCAGCCTCATCTGTGCAGAGATGGGGATGTTTTTTTACTCAGTTCCACGGATGAAAGAGGGCAAAGCACTTCGGCCTCACGCCCCCCGCCGGGGCCTGTGATAAAATCCTCCAGAAGGAAGGTGTTCCAAGTGCCGAATTCTGAGATATCTGACCGGGAAATCGCACGGCGCATCACCGCCGCGGGCCTCTCCAGTGCGGCAGGCTCCATTACAGCCGCCGCCATTCAGGCCGGCAAGGTTGACGCCAGCGATCCCTCTGCGGTCGCCGTGTACTTCAACTCAATTCTTCACCGGATAACACCTGTTTGAGGGCCTCACAAACCTTTTCCCGCCTCCGGGGTGCCTGGGAATTCCCCGGAGGTTTCCTGTATTCTCCATCAGGACGGGCAGAAAGGCAGTCAGCTTTCCGGAAGGGGATAAGCAAAAACCCCGCTCTGAGGCGGGGTTTTATTATTACCGGGTTTACCTGGATTATTGTCTGGTGGGCCCACCTGGACTCGAACCAGGAACCTTCCGGTTATGAGCCGGTGGCTCTAACCACTTGAGCTATGGGCCCGTATCTTTTATTTTAACCTTTATTCAAGATGAATGCAACTGACGGGGCAACTTGCCTGCGCCTCCCGGACGGAATCATCCTCCACCTCGGTTCGCTGAACCTGAGCCGTCCCCGCCTCCTCATTGAGGGAGAAATACTCCGGACTGATCTGCACACACAGGCCGCAGCCAATACACGCCGTCTGATCCAAGGATACCTTCACAACCCTGCCCCTCCCGCCTCACATTAATGTACAATATTTTAGAGGACTTTTCCCACAGCGTCAAATAACAGGCCCCCGGCCGCCTCCCCAGGCCGCAGAAACAGGACCAGCGGCCGTTGAACCCGGCAGCAATGTGAGATGACCGGACAGCTTCATGGGGCTGACCGTTTTTATTCCTCCGCTATCGTTTATAATTCTTTCACAGGCTCCGGGGGAACACGGGGCATCAGGAGGCAGAGAAATGAACAGGGTAAAGCTAATGCTTGCTGTGGGATATCTGGCAGCGGCTTTTCAGGCTGCGGCCTGGGGCCTGACTCCGGAAGGGGAACCATGGACACCGGACGCGCAGGACCAGCGCCGGGCTCTGCCCAATGTGTCCGCCCCGCCTGAACGCCGGGAACCCAACCTTCAGCTTCCCCCCCGGAAGGATGAGGGAATCGTCCGCCGGGTGGATCTGCCGAAGGGGGAGAAAGCTGTGGCCCTGACCTTCGACCTCTGCGAGCTGGACATCGCCACCACCGGCTGCGATATGGAAGTGCTGAATTTTCTGCGTGAGCGCCGCATCCCCGCCACCCTCTTTATGGGGGGTAAGTGGATGCGGACCCACGCCCGGCGGGTCCGTCAGATCATGAGGGAGCCGCTGTTCGAAATCGGCAACCATGCCTGGAGCCACGGGAACTGCGCCCTGCTCTCCAGAGAGGGATTGAAGGCTCAGGTGATGTGGACTCAGGCTCAATATGAGCTGCTGCGGGAGGACGTGCTGCAGAACGCCCGTGAGGCCGGGGAACCGGAGCCGGATATTCCCCCTGTGCCCCGGCTCTTCCGTCTGCCCTACGGCCGCAGTTCAGAGCGCGCTCTGAACGACCTGGCGGCCATGGGGCTTCGGATTATCCAGTGGGACGTGGCAGCAGAAGCGGGCGACACCAGCAATCTCAAACGTGCCCGGCGGGCAGGCCGCCGGGTGGCGTCAATGGTCCGGCCAGGCTCGATTCTCCTGTTCCATGCCAACCGGGTTCCCAAAGGGACAGCCCTGCTGCTGCGGGAGGTTGTGGACACCCTGCAGAAGACGGGCTTTCGCTTTGTTTCGGCGGGAGAACTGCTGGGGATGGGCCAGCCCCGGACTGTGCGCGACGGTTACTTCACCAGCCCCGGCGACAACCGGGCTCTGGACAAAAAGTTCGGCGCGGACGGCACCGGCCGCCGGACCCCCTTCACGGGACGATAGAAGGAACCGGGAAGCGCGGGCAGATGCCCGTCAGGATGGTCTCTGCTGTGTTTACTTCACAATCCCGGCCAGATCGAACACAGGGGTCAGGATCGCCAGCACGATAAAGCCCACGGAGAAGCCAAGGATGAGTACCATCAGCGGCTCCATCAGCGTCGATACACGCTCCATCCGGCTCTGGGCAATTTCCCGGCACTGGTCGGAGACGTTTGCCAGCGCCTGAGCCAGGTCGCCGCCCATCTCCCCCACACGGATCACCGCCACGGTGTCCTCCGCAAACCCTACCTTCTCCAGAGCCTTGTCAAAGCGGTGCCCGGCCTTGACCATATCCGCGCAGTCCATCCAACGCTGCTTCTTCACATCCATCGACGATGCCATGCGCAGCGCCTGGACCAGCGGGATGCCGGACCTTAAAAGCGTGCTGATGTGCGACATCACCAGGGCCAGATTGAGCTGATCGCGGATGCCGCGCATAAAGGGCAGATTGATCTTCCGGCCGCTCCGCTTCATCCAGAGGAAGAAAACCAGCAGCCCCAGCATGATCCAGAGCCCATAGTTCATCAGGAAGGAGGACAGCCCCAGCAGAAGGCGCGTCGGCAGGGGCAGGGTCTGGTGCATATCCTCAAACAGCTCGGCAATCTTCGGGACGACGTAGGTCAGCATGAAGGAAACGACTCCAACACCCACCACCGCCATGACGATGGGGTAGGTCATGGCCCCGCGTATTTTGCGGCGAAGGCCGTCCTCCAGCTTAAACTGATTCGCGGCCTCCTCCAGAACGGAAATAAGAGAGCCGCTCTGCTCGCCGGATTCCGCCACGCGCCACAGACTTTCCCGGAAAGCGCCGCTCTCGGCCAGAGCCGTGTGGAACTTTCGTCCCCCCTCGACCTCGGCCAGCAGCTTCTCCAGGGCGGGACGCATGCGCCGGTCCCGGGCCTGCTTCGTCATGATACGCAGCGAGTCCGCCAGCGGCAGACCGGATTTCAGGTACGACGCCAGACTACGGCAAAAGAAGATGTGTCCCTCCAGCGGCAGAACTTTCTGTCTGGAGGGGCCGGTCTTCTTCTCCACGGCAGCGATGTCCACAACGACAATGCCCCGCTCCGTCAGACGCTCCACGGCCTGCATGGACGACGAGGCGTCAATGGTCCCCTTTGTGGACTTCCCCTTCGGGTCGTAGCCGGAGTAGCTGAAGTAGGGCATGATAAACTATCCCTCCCCCGCCACGCGGACCAGCTCGTCCGGGGACGTGAGCCCGGACTGGACGGCGGAAAGGCCGATCTCCCACAGGGTCTTAAAGCCGTTCTTTCTGGCAACTTCCCGCAGTTTCGACGCAGGCGCGCCGCTGACAAAAGCCTCCTGCACCGCCTCGTCCACCACAAACTGCTCGTAGAGACCGACACGGCCCCGGTAACCTGTGTTGTGGCACTCAGGGCAGCCCACAGGCTCAAAGGCACGGACAACTCCCTGCTGGACCATCATAGATGGAGGACTGATTTCCCGGCGGCAGTGCGGGCAGAGGCGGCGGGCCAGCCGCTGAGCCACCGTGCCTATCATGCAGCTTGCGGCCAGATAGGGCTCAATGCCCATATCCACCAGACGAATGATGGCGCTGATGGAGTCGTTGGTGTGCAGCGTGGAGAGCACCAGGTGTCCCGTCAGGGATGCCTGAACGCCAATGTGTGCCGTCTCGAAGTCGCGCATCTCTCCAATCATCACGATATCCGGATCCTGACGGAGAATGGAACGCAGCGCCGAGGCGAAGGTGACACCGGCCTTCTCGTTCACCTGAATCTGTGCCACGCCGGGCAGCGCGTACTCCACAGGATCCTCGACGGTGATGATGTTCACCTCCGGACGCGCCAAAGCCTGAAGGATGGCGTAGAGGCTGGTGGACTTTCCGGAACCCGTGGGGCCGGTGAACAAAATCATCCCGTGGGGCCGGTGAATGAGCTGGTCCATGATGTTCCGCTCTCTCTCCTCCATGCCCAGATCCTCCAGGGTCATCAGACCGTGCCCCTTGTCCAGCAGACGCATGGCAATCCGCTCACCGTACTGCGTGGGCACAAGGCCGACACGGACGTCCACAGCCCGGTCGCCCAGAGTGATTCCAATGCGGCCGTCCTGGGGGGTCATGTGCTCGGCGATGTCCATCTTCGCCATAACCTTGATCCGGCTCGTGAGAGGGGCCTGATGAGAACGGGGAAGGCGAAGGCGATCCTGAAGCACACCGTCAATCCGGAAACGGATCAGCACCTCGTCCTCATAGGGCTCCACGTGAATATCCGTCGCGCGCTGACGCAGGGCATCCACAAAGAGACCGTTCACCAGACGGATAACCGGCACATCCACAGAGTCGCTCAGGACGTCCTCACGGCTCAGATCGTCGATGTCCTCAATGCCCTCCATGTTCTTGGCGGCCTCGTCCGCCGCCACGCTGCGGAGGTCGTAAAGAGTGCGGAGCAGGTCGCTGATCTCCTTCTCGCCGCGGATTTCGATGTCCACAGGATAACCCAGTGCCACACCCAGCATCTGAGCCTTTGGCCATGCCTCCAGCGAGGGGGCCCCCACAATGAGAATGCCCTCCTCCACACGAAGGGGAACCACCCGGCCCTGACGCAGGACGTCCAGCCCCATCCCCTCCGGCAGAAGGGCTGAAATCTCCTTCGCATCCGGCAGAGGAGCGGTGTCCTCTGGCTGAGGTGCGGTATTGTCAGGGGCCTGCTCCCGCGTTTCTTCCTCCAGATTCTTCTCCAGCTCAGGCATCTCGTCTGTCTCAGTGTTTCTTTCTGAGGCTCTGCTGATAGAGCTCACGGAACCGGCGGTCCGTCTCAGACTCAATGGGGCTGATGTCCAGACTTCTCAGGACACTGCGGACCCCGCCAGGGAACAGCTTGTCAATGTCGGAGGAGACCGCCGGGGTAAAGGCTTCAGTGAAGCCGGCCGCCCTCGCCGTCGCTCCGCGCATTTCCTCCGGCGTGTTGATGATCTGCGGCGTCAGGAAAATGACGAAGTCAACCTTCTCCTTGTCCTTCGAGACCTTCTTGAAGAGGCCGCCGATCAGGGGGATGGAGGAGAATCCGGGCACACCCCGTCTCAGCACCCGCTCCGTTTCCTTGATCATGCCGCCCAGAATGATGGTCTCGCCGTCAGCCACGACCACGGATGTGTTCACCTCTCGCTTGGCCGTGACCGGTGTGACGGATCCCGTGGCGGTCAGCACGTCCTCCGTCGTCTGCTTGATGTCAAGGGCCACCACATTGCCGCTGCGGATGTGGGGCGTCACGGTCAGGGTCAGGCCCGTGTCCTTGTAGTCGTAGTTGTTCTGAATCGAGTTGGTGTTGGTCAAATCGGAAGCGGAGCCTTTCAGCACCGGGATGACCTGCCCCACCTGGAAGGAGCTCTCCTTATTGTCCGTGCACATCAGGCGCGGCACAGAGAGAACGTTCACAGCGTCATACTTCTTCAGCATCTCAACGGTGGCGTACATCAGAGCCAGCGGCTCCGTCTCCGTTATCTGGTAGGCGTTGCCGTGGATGTCGTACTCAATCCGCTGCTTCTTGGACAGATCGGTGTAAAGAGACATAAACTGCGAGGGGATGGAACTCTCGCCGATCTGGGCCATGCCGCCCAGCATGAACTGGTCCCAGATCTGGCCTCCGAGGAAGTTCCAGTCAATGCCGTTGCGGTCCAGGTTCGTGACGTTGATCTCCGCAATGAAGCCCCGGAGCAGCACCTGCCTGGCCTGGACGTCAATCTGATCCAGCACGTGCTTCAGAGCCTCGTACTGCAGGTCGGAGGCGGCGAAGATCAGGCTGTTGGTCGAGAGGTCCGGCACCACTGTCGCGGGGATCTTGCCCTCCTGGTTCGGCTGAAGCATGGCCGACGCCGCCAGAACCTTGCTCAGCTGCTCGGCCGCCTGAGTCGCGTCGATGTTTTTAAGCTTGTAGACGTGGAAGCCGCCGGCCCGGACGTTCACGTCCAGTTCCTTAATAATGCCCGCCGCCTTGCCGATAGCGGTGCGGTTTCCCACAACAATGACCTTGCGGCTCAGGGGCTCTGCCACGGCGGAGATCCCCTGAAGGGGCCCGCCGGTCTGGGCGATAGCGTTGAGCTGGTTGGCCACTGTAGTCGCATCGCCATGTTTAAGGGTAAAGGTCCGGCTGATCCTTGCACTCTGGGGAGTGTCCATCTTGCGCAGCAGATCCACAGCCTTGTTCACATCCGTGGCCCGCCCCTGGAGCAGAACGTCCCGGTTGTTCCCCACGGGGAGCACAATGAGGGTCTGGCCAAAGGCCTGCTGAATGCCCGGAATGACAGACTCCACTGTCACGTAGTCCAGCGGGACAATGTAGGTCACCGTCTCCTCGCCGTAGCCGGGGCCGGAACGTCCGCGCCCGACCGTCGCCGAGGGACTGACGCCCCCCTGCCTCACGATGGAGTACGACCCCATATTCTGAAGCGAGAAGCCGTACATCTGGAGGGTGGAAAGCATAATCTGGCGCGCCTCAGGAAGGGACGAGGGGCGCGGAGAGATAATCGTTATTTTTGCCGTAATATTCGGGGGAACAATGATGTTCTCCTGGAGCAGCTCCGACATGAAACGGACAAACTTAACCAGATCCATGTCCTTGAAGTTGAACTGAACCAGCCCGGAACGGCGCATGGCCTGAGCCGCATCCACGAGGGATTTCTCCTCCTCGGGCGACAGGGCAGCTGCCCCTCCGGGGGCCTCCGCCGCCCGCGCCTGAACTGGGAGCACTCCCGCAGCCACAGCTGCCAGAGCGCTCATAAGAAATATCCAGTATACTTTCCTCAAAGCCTTTTCCCCCTTCACCGCGCTCAGAAAAAGAGCACGGCAGCTCTCCAACTCTCTTTTTATTCTAATCTCTGACCCATCGGGCAGAAAAAATCAACACATATAAAAGGCAGAATATTCCCCTGCCGGGTTTTATTTTACACTATCGATGAAGATAAAGGACCATGGACCGGCCCCCCATCGTCACTGTCAGCCGCTTAAAGGACAGCTCAAAGCTCTCAACAGGCACGGAGTCCCGCTCCGTCCGCCATTCCACGCCGTCCTCGCTGCCGCTCTCCGGCATATTCTCTTCCGTCCGGAACCGCAGCCACAGCTTCCGGGCCGCGGCCGTCAGCTCGCGCTCGCCCTGTATCTCCGCCAGGGAGCGCAGCGACATCGTAATCAGCCGGAAGCCCGCCGAGACCACCAGCCCGGCAATCGCCACCGCCACCAGGACCTCCATCAGGGTGAAGCCGCCGCGTCTGCGCAAGATGGGTCTCCTCAGCGCACCACGTAACGCAGAGACGAGGGTTTCCCGTTGCGGGTCACCTCCACGTCAAAGCGCTCGCTGTTCATCAGGGAGTTGATGGAGTTCGCAATGTCCGCCATGTTGGAGAAGGGAATCCCGTTGACGCCCTTTATCACGTCACCCTTCCGCACCCCCAGCTGCCGGAGGATGCTGTCATTCTGTATCCACTGAATCTCAAGGCCCGGCTCGCCATCCTTGGGCCGCAGGCGGACCTTCTTGAGCTCGTCAAAGGGATTCTGCACGAGCTGGTTGACCAGCTCACTGGGGACCTGCCCGTCCTGATCCTCCGTGGCCGCCACAACGCTGCCCTTCGGCACGTTCGCCGGCGCAGCTTTGGGGGTGGGGACAGGCTTCGACGCAACCTTCGGCGACGGCGCGCCGTACAGAAGCTCCAGCACGACCACCTCATCGTCATGGACGAACACCGCCTCGCGGTACGTCACCTCATTCAGCCTGTAGACATCGAAACTCGTGTCCACCAGCACCAGATGGGTCTGCCCCTTCTCCTCCAGCCACACCCCGACGCCCGGCAGAGTGCCCCGCACCACAGCGTCCGCCAGAGAGCCCTTCACCTCGGGCTCCGCAGGCTTCTCCTCCCTGGGTTCCGGGACTGACGACGGCAGGGGCGAAATATGGAACGGGTTGGCCGCAAGGAAACCCTCCAGCCCCATCGAGTCCCTGTCCTCCTGACGCGTCATCTCCACCCCCGGCGCGCCTCCCTGCAGAGCGGCCCCGCCGCCGGCAAACCGGTCAAGGGCAATGCCCAGGCAGACTGCCGCAAACCAGCCCAGGGTCGCCCCCAGCAGAAGCGGCAGAACCAGCTGCCACAGAGCGTAAAGCCCGCCCTCCTCGCTGCGGCGGGAACCCTTTTCCTCCGGCGCTTCAGCACCGGCCCCCCGGGGAGAACGCTCCCTCAGTCTGCGCAGAAAACTCACATCCATCTAGTTCGCCCCCTCCTGGCGGCGCAGGAACCAGTTCCCGTTCCCCTCACGGACAAGGGGCAGGAAGTTCTTTAGTGTGTTCATGTTTTCTTCAAAGGACGGCGGCACTCTCACCGCGGTCTCCGCGCGCCCGATCTTCATGCGGGCCGGATCAATGGTCAAAAAGCCGTCCATAGCGAAATCCCCGTCCGCGTGCAGCCCTTCCAGCAGCACCTCGCCGGGCGAGACCGTCAGGAGAAACCCCCCATCCCCCAGATTCATCTTCTGGCCCATCGTCATCGAGCCCCCCCGGAAGGCCACCTCGCAGACCGGAGCCAGGCTCATCAGGCTGGTCAGAAGCTGCGGACGCAGGGTAACGGAGGCAAAGGAGAAGTTCACAAAGCCCCCCACTGAGAGGCTGTTCATTGTGAAGCCCCCTTCCACGCCTTCAACGTCCGGACAGCTGAGCCGTATCCCCTGCTTCTCCAGTATGGAACTGCCCAGAGATACCGCCGCCGTCCCGACCTCGCGCCAGGGCAGAAAAATCCACAGCGCCGCGCAGAACCCCACGAGGAGAAGGACCGTCCTCAAAAGAAACAGGAACATCCTTTTCATCGCCGGGCCTCTCCTCTCAGAGAACGTCCCGCAGGCCCGATGATGGCCGAGACCGTAAAGAGCCGCTCCCCTCCGGCGGGCAGAGCCCGTATCTCCGCTGAGAGGAAATGCACCCCCCGCGCGGCCAGCTGCTTCTGCAGTTCCGTCAGTTCCCCGGCGTAGAGCCGGTTTATCTCCACAGACTGGTTGCGGCCATCCGGGGAGATGCGGTTGACGCGGCTTCCCAGCCCCATCCGCTCCGAAACCTGAGCAAACACAGACGCCACGTCCACATCTCCGTCCGCTGTCCTTGCCCCGGCCGCGGGCGCCATGACCCGGTACTCCGCGGCCAGCATGGAAAGCGTGCGCCAGCGCCCTTCCTGAACTGCAAGCGCCGTCCCGGCCGCCCCGATCTGATCCGTCACCAGGGAAACCCCGGCCCAGACCCCCAGCGCCAGCAGCGCGGCGGCCAGAAAGCGCACCGATCCGGGTGCCTCCCCCTGAAGGACGGACCTCGCGTTGCCCAGATTCAGTCCCAGGGGCAAAAGGCCCCCGGCCCCCCCCGTCCTGCCAAGGTTTAAAGCCGCCATAACTCCACTTCCCCTCTCATCACCGGACTCACCACCGGACCCGAAGGTCGAACCGGTAGCCCACGCCGGAGACGCTCTGCGTGTTGTCAAGCTGGGACAGGCCGGCCCGCCCCTCCCATGCCTTGCGGAAGGTGAGGACCGTGCTCATGTCCGGAGCTGAGCCCGTGAGGTCCAGCCCCTCCGAATTATAGCGCAGGATGTCCATCACGATGTCCAGACTGGTGTTCTCCGCGTAAATCTCACCCAGGTCCGCCAGCGCGCCGTCCAGCCCGCGCCCCTCAGAGACGCCTCCCTGAAGCGCGGAAATTTTGTCCCGGGCCAGGGAAACAGGGTTCCCGATACGGCCCCTGTGGGCGGGGTCAAACACCTCCCGATAGAGGGCCTCAGACCGTCCCCGCACCTCTTCCGTCTTATTCTGAAGCTGGTTCAGGCGCAGCAGGCTTCCCGCCAGCACCAGCCCCCCCATCAGGAGGACCCAGCACGCTGCGCGGGTCAGGAGCCGCACGCTGCGCTCAAGCCCCATTGCCCCCTCCAGAGCCCTCCGCGACAGGTTCACGGACCTCAGCCACGGGCAGTGTTCCAGACTCTCCCTGGCAATGGCCCCCACAGAGGCAAAGGCCTCCGGGTCCGTCGCGTCGAGGACAAAGGAGCCTCCCCGTTCCAGTCCCTGACTCCTGCAACAGGCATCGAACCACGCCAGTTCGGACTCCGGCGCAGCACCTGTCTCCTTCCGGGACTGAGTCCTGGGACGCCAGCGGGTCAGCACAGGCTTATAGCCCTGCCACAGGATGGAGCAGATATTTTCCTCGTCTTCCCACAGGGTGACGCCCGTCCCCTCCACGGAGGAGGCCAGAGGCAGAGGCGCAGGCCAGACCAGTCCGGCCTCCGCGGGAAGGGAGGTCAGTTCTTCCGGGGAGACGTACCAGACCACTCCGCTGGCTCCCCGTCCCGCCCGCTCAAGGATCACGGGGAATATCTCCACCGTGCCCGCCGCGGCATAGGGCAGAACCTGCAGTCTCAGAGCCTCGCGCACCTTCGCCGCATTCGAGAAGGGGAAAGAGAAGGTGTCCAGAGAGAGCGAGCGCATGGGGACAAGGGTGACAGCACGCCGGCCGGACCCGGCAGACCGGATCTCCTCCCCAATCACCCGGCGGAAGGCCACGTTCTCAAAATCGGAGCCTCCCCTTTTAAGAAAACTGACATTCAACGGCACCCTCAGGACTCCTCCCAGCGGACGACCTTTTTCGACGTCCGGTCAAAGATAATGTTAAACTCTGTTCCCCCCGCAGACTCGTCCAGGAATTCGATGCGGAAGGAGAAATAGCGGCTCTTGAAGGCCGCCAGGTTCGTGAGCTTCGTCGATGTCGCCGCCGACAGGCCGGGAACCTCCCGGAGGCTCTCAAAGCTGTCCAGCGTCCTGTCTTCCCGGTAGGCAATGATGCGGCTCACCTGAACATCGTCAAGTCCCGGCAGGAGCCTCAGCACCTCCGGGGGAGCCACGTTGAGGTTGATCTTTCCGTCGCTCCACAGCGTGCACAGGTCCGCCAGCCCCGGACGCCCTTCACCCCCATAGAGGATCTCCGGCGTAATCTCCTCCATCACCAGCAGCTCCGACAAATCCAGGACGGGACGGTTGAGAAAATCCTCGCGCTCCAGTCCGCCGACGCGGGCCTTTTCGTCCTTGTCCATAAAGTCCAGCACCGGCACGGCCAGCTCCCTGTGACCCAGCACGTCCCACATATCCTCCCAGGGGGCGCGCAGTTCCATCCTCAGCGTGTTCCCGTCCGGCAGAAAGAGGTTCCGGACAGGAATCCTGTCGTCCAGCGGCAGAACCTGCACCGCCCACAGCCCCAGATCGTCCGCGGGGAACAGAAACGGTTTGAACCACTCCTGAAGAGGACTGTCGCCCTTCGAATGGCCGGAGACCTCATCAATAATGCCGATGGCTGCGTCCACCAGAAGCTGAGCCATGCTCCGGTTGGTGAGGGCCACCCGCTCCCGGAGGACACCCCGGACCTGAGTGCGGACAAACCAGGTGAAGGCCATGGCGCAGGAGATGAGGAGCACCCCCAGCATCAGCACCGACACCAGCACGAAACCCCGCCGTCCCCGGCTACGGGGAGACGATAATCTCCTCAAGTGTCTCCGCCTCCTTATCCTTCCCGCGCGTCAGGGCCACAGCCAGCCCCGCCGGAAGGGCTCCCTGGTATTCCTTCTCCCTGTCCCTGCCCTTTTTTCCGTTGGGGACCTCCACGCTGAAAGCCGTCACGCCAGGCAAAACCAGCTGTCCGTCCTCGCCCCTCAGCTTCTCAGGCTCAACCTCCTCCGGCTGCTTCCCCGGAAAAACCCACCGGTAAAGGCCCGGAAGCACGTCCCCCCGCAGGCTGCCTCCCTGCTCGATCCTGTAAACGACAGTCGCCGCGGGCATCTGCTGGCGCGTTGTGGCGGTGGTCATGACAATCAGGGTGTCGTCCTCCCGGCTGCCGAAGACCTGATGATCCACCACCCGCACCGCCTGCTTCGTCAGGCGGACCGCTGAGACCACGTCCCGGCCGATAAAGGCCAGGGCACGGGACAGGGCCAGCGTTCCGGAGGCACTGGTTTGAAGCTCCACCACCCGCCGCACCGTCACCACCACGGGCGCCAGTGCCAGAGATGTGACCATCCCCGTCAGCATCACCGCGATGAGGATCTCGATGAGGGTAAAGCCGGCCCGGCGACGCATCACGCCTGACTAAGCCTCCGGGGGAAGAACCCCTTTGACCCCTCCGGACTCCGGTTCAGGCGCAGGCGCAGGTGCCGGTTCGGGGGCCGGTCCGTTGAGCAGCACAAGGGCGCTCACCACATTGCCCTGAGCGTCTGTCCCGGGACGGCGCGCAAGGTGATAACTCCCCGGCCTGAGGTAGCCCGCCAGCTCGCGGATAACATTCTCCACCTGGAAACGCTGAGCCCAGTGCAGGAGCTTGCTCATATCCTCGGAGTGCGGCTCACACAGAAAATGCTGCCACAGGATGTTGAAGCCCTTGCTCATCGTATTCATGTCATGGGTCTGATCCCCCACCTGAAGGTAATGGTAACCCAGATTTTTCCGGGCGTCCTCCCTCACGATGGGGTGCCTGACCGCCTCCTCAAGATAATAGCGCTGAAGCTGGGCATTTCCCGTGTTGAGGGCTTTGCGCAGCAGAATGTTCCCCTCAATGCCGCTCCCGAGGTAGACAAGCCCCGCCGCCCCTCCGCACACAAGGACAACGCCTGTCAGACGGGAAACAAGGTTCCCGGAGTTGATCCGCCAGTCCCGCCCCGACAGGAACTCCCGGTTCGTGAGGGCAAAG
This sequence comes from Fretibacterium sp., assembly GCA_024695065.1. GTDB lineage: Bacteria > Synergistota > Synergistia > Synergistales > Aminobacteriaceae > JAFUYV01. The sequence continues at coordinate 14,135 of JAILIX010000024.1, forward strand.
GCCAGAGCCAGCCACAGGATGTTTTCAATGCGGTGGAAGGGCCGCGTCCAGAAAGCGTCAAAGGAGATGAGCATCACCAGCGCGCAGCCCCAGATAGCCGCGGGGGAGACCCCTCCCTCCTCGGAGCGGACAGACCGCCACAATCCCAGGATCACAGCCGCAAGCCAGAGGATGTGCATCAGCACCAGCAGAATCCCTCCGGCCCAGCCCGTCTCGCAGAACCACTGCAGATACTCGTTGTGGGCCCAGTGTGTGTACTGCCACTGGTACCAGGGCTCGTTGATGGTCTTAAACGCCTCCCGCTGGGCCTCCAGATAGTGCCACTTGTACTGTCCCACCCCCACACCCATGGGGTGTTCCCTGAACATCGCAGCGGAGGTGGTCCATATGCCCACCCGGTTGCCGAGTGTGGCGACGTTGTCGATCAGGTCGTCCTTGAGTTTAAAGAGAAGGGCGCCGGCCCTGCCGTAGAGCGATATCCCTGCCACCACAACGACAAAAATCAGCAGAACCGCGCCGAGCCGCCGGATATAGGCACGCCCGTAGCGCATTGCCGTCACCACAGCAAGGACAAAGAGCCCTGTGAAAAGGGAGAGAAGGGCGGACCGGCTGGTGCTGTTCCACAGCCCCCAGCTGTTGACCGTCATCAGGAACAGGTTCAGGACCGTCATCCACAGGGGGCGCTTTTTGCCGCCCTCAGCCAGGGCATAAGCGATGAACAGATAGATGGAGCTCATGACGCAGATAGCCATCCAGAGCCCGAACATATTCTGCTGGGCGGTGTTGCCGATGTAGTTGCCCGGCGTCGGCAGAATGAGACTGCTCCAGGGGCACAGGAACTCAAAGGGCGTCCCCCTGAGGAAGGCCAGGTCGCTCATGTTGCGGATCTGGAGCTCGGCGAAGACAACATTGACTGCCCCGTTGATGTTTGCCAGCCACAGGATAATCCTCAGTCCCCGGTCAGAGAAGGAGTTGGTCGTGAGGACATAGAAAACCCATACTGCGGCGAAACAGACCATCTCATGAATCAGACCCGTCATGGAGGAGATGTCCACCCACAGGGGCTGAGCCGCGCAGTAGACCAGCAGCAGGCCCCAGAGGACCCCGAAAACGTCGATTTTAAGCTCAATCTCACGCCCGAACCGGATCAGCCGCAGCCCCGCCGCAATAACCGCAAGGGCCACAGGGGCCCCCGCCACCGTCCACTTGAGGATGTGCAGCGTGTCGGCAAAGCGCACGCCGGAATAGACCAGGTTGGGAAGCGCCAGAGCCACACACCACAGGGGGAGCAGGATAAACCAGGGGACCAGCGGCTCCTCTTTAAGCCCAATCCCCTTTACAGACCCGTTTTTCAGTTTTACGCTCTTCAGATTTTTCAACCGGGACACTCCCTTTCACGGTTCACTGGGGCAACATGAGGGCGTAGCGCTCCACCGGAGCAAAATCGTCGGTAAAGGCCGGAATCACGGGATTCGGGGTGAAGGGCTCCAGCCACTGATGGGCAAGGAGCCTCGCGACGTCCGGACCCGGGTCAGCCGGCGCCGGAGGCAGTTTCTCCGAGGGGAGAGCAACCAGCATGAGGTTCTGAAGGGCGTAGGCATAACGTGCGCCCGGAGCCGAAGCCGAAAAGATCATCATCTGCGGAAAAACATTGGAAAACGCGGAGTAAATTCCGTGGAAAACCCCGCTCCGCGGACCGTACAGCGACGCGATGACATTGGAGATCAGCACCCCATCCGGGGACATCAGTCCTCTCAGCCGCCGGGCTGTCTCCACCGTGGTGAGATGAAAGGGGATGGAATACCAGGAGCCGAATACATCCATGAATACTGCGTCATAGGGGCCAAAACCGTCACGGGCGGCGCGGTTGAGAAACGTCCGCGCGTCCTCATGGAAGACGCGCAGGTTCGGGCTGTCCTTCAGGTTAAAGTAGCGGCGGGCAGCCTCCGTGACGCCGGGGTCCAATTCCACCACATCAAAGGAGACATCCCGTTCAGACAGAATGTGCCGCGGAACGCAGTACCCTCCTCCCCCCAGCATCAGAATCTTCTTCGCGCCAGGCCTGTAGTGAAAGGCCAGGTCGTAGAACTTCGTGTAGTCACTCACCAGCTCCGTGGGATTGTCCGTGTACATCAGAGACTGCGCGCCCCTGGGGTCCGTCATCATAATGCGGACACGGCGGCCGTCCTCCATGTTGCTCTCCACGATGGAGATGTGATTATAGGCCGTGTCGATCTGCTCGCCGACGGGGGCCATGGGCAGGCCGCAGCTCCACGCCGTCCAGGCCGCCCAGCCCAGACAGACTGCCGCCATCAGGGAGCCCCGCCACGTCGCCGTGTAAACCAGGAAGGACAGCAGCGCCAGGACACCCGCCACCATCATCAGAATCACTCCGGAGGGGAAGAGGGAGATGAGGACGAAGCCTCCAAGAAATGTGCCAAGGATGCTGCCCGCCGAGCCCAGAGCCGTGAAACGTCCCACCGTGACACCGGAGGAGCCCACGTCCTTCAGGGCAAGACGGACGATAAAGGGGGAGACCATCCCCAGCAGAACGCTCGCCGGAGTAAAGATGATCAGCGCGGCCAGAACCGACGTCACATAAAGATTCAGCGGCAGATCGGACAGCATCGTGAGGATGGCGTTGCCGCCAAAGGCCGTGAGCCCCGTGATGAGGGCCGCAAGGATGAGAATGCGTCCCAGAATGCGGCCATCCGGCCGCCGGTCCGCCATGTTTCCCCCCAGCCAGTTGCCCAGACACAGGCTGGTCATCATCACACCGATAAGAGCCGTCCAGACAATCAGGGATGTGCCGAAGAACGGCGCCACCAGCCGTGAGCCGGTGAGCTCCATCACCATGACCGCCGCTCCGGCGAAAAAGGCGGTGATCTGAAGACGGAGCGAAACCCGGTGGGGCTTTTTCTCCGGGGCCGGAATCTCAACCGGTTCTTTCAACTCAAGGGGCTGAGTCTCAAAATCCATAAAACTCCGGCCTCCCCCATGCACGCGCTGCTGCGCCCTTTATCACATCTGCCTTATTCACCTTGCGTCAACCTCCAGAAGCCGGACGTCATGTCCGGCTTGAATGTTCCACGTACAACTGTTCATCTATTGTATCAGACTTGCCGGCTTCCCCAATGAGGGAGCCGGCAGATTCCGTCGTTCAGCGGGCCCATGTCCCCGGCAAAAACAGCAGAACCACGGCGAAGAGCTCCAGCCTTCCCGCCAGCATCAGGAAGGAGAACAGCCACTTCACCCCCGCCGGGAGCCAGGCGAAGTTCTCCACGGCCCCAAGGGTGTTCAGGCCGGGCCCCACGTTGCTGAGACAGGTGATGGCTCCGGAGAAAGCGCTCAGAAGGTCCAGATTCGGGTGAGAGAACGCGGTGGCAATCAGGGTTCCCGCCATCACGAGCAGGGCGTAGAGCACAAGAAAGGCCGCGGTGGAGTCCATGATGCCCCGGGGAACGGGACGGCCGTTGAGCCGCACGTTGATGACAGCCCTGGGGTGCAGCAGGCGGAGCGTCTCCACCTTGAGCTGGCGGCCCATGAGCAGGAAGCGCACCACCTTGCAGCCCCCGCCTGTCGAACCCCCGGATGCCCCCAGAATCATCAGGAGCAGGAACAGGAACCGGGCGAACTCCGGCCACATGTCAAAGTCGTCCGTGGTGAAGCCTGTGGTGGTCATGACGCTCACGACGTGGAAAGCGCTGCGGCGCAGAGACGGTTCGAAGCTGACAGCGCTCTTTCCGCTCAGGACGAGGGAAATCGTCATGGCCGCCACGGCGGTCATGGCTATTCCGGCATACCAGCGGAGTTCCTCGTCACCGAAGAATCCCCGGAAATTCCGCGCGGCCAGAAGAAAATACAGAGAGAAGTTTATCCCGGAGGCAAACATGAAGAACGTGATGACCCACTCGATGTACGCACTGTGGAACCAGGCGATGGAGGTATTCTTCGTGGAGAATCCCCCTGTGGCGATGGTCGAGCAGGAGTGGGCAAAGGCGTCAAAGAGGCTCATGCCCCCCAGCATCAGCAGCAGCGTCTCCGCAAAGGTCAGCAGAACGTAGACGCCCCAGAGAAGCATCGCCGTCTGCTGGAGGCGGGGCGTGAGCTTCTCCTGAGTGACGCCCGGGACCTCTGTCTTGAAGAGCTCCATGCCGCCTATCCCGAGGAAGGGCAGCACCGCGAGGCTGAGGACGATGATCCCCATGCCTCCCATCCAGTGCGTCAGCGACCGCCAGAGCAGGATTCCCCGGGGGGAGGCCTCGATGTCATTCAGAATCGTCGCTCCCGTGGTGGTGAAGCCGGACATGGTCTCGAAGAAGGCGTCGGTGTAGCTGGGCGTCACGCCGCAGCTCCAGTAGGGCAGGGCCCCGACACCCGAGGCGATCGCCCAGGAAAGAGCCACAATCCCAAGGGCTTCGCGGATGCCCAGATCACTCCGGGTCCGGCTTCCTTTCCCCCCCAGGGACAACAGAAGACTCACCAGCAGTCCGCAGATCAGCGAGATGGCAAAGGCCCGGGCATCCGGCGTCCCGTCCCAGAGCGCCAGAGCCAGCGGCACCAGCATGAAGAGAGAGACAATCAGGCTGATGAGGGAGAGAACCCGGAGGACAATCCCGATCTTCATTGTTCTTCCTTCTCCCCGTCCACGTTATTCTCGCTGAAGAGATCCGCCGTCTCACGCATGAGGGCTGTGGAGGCAAAGAGGATGAGGTGGTCTCCCGCCTGAAGCTGGTCGGCCCCCGTCGGGATCAGAACCCGGTTCCCGCGCCCCATGAGGGCCACCAGCACCCCTTTGGGGAGCCCCAGCTCCGCCAGGGGGCGCCCAAGGAGCCTGTTCTTCTCCGGCAGGACCACCTCCAGCATCTCCGCGCCGGTCTTCTCAATAACCGACAGGACCCGGGCGTGCCCGGGATAGCGGATCATGCCCAGTATCACAGAGGCCAGAGCCTTGTTGGGGTTCACCACGGCGTCCACTGACATGATCTCCGGCAGAGCCTCGTACTGTTTGCGGCGCACTACCGCAATGCTCTTCTGCACTCCCATGGACTTGGCCAAAGCGGCGTAGATGAGGTTCACCTCGTCGGACTCCGTGGCGCAGACATATCCGTCCGCCTCGTCGATGCCCTCCTCCCGGAGCAGGTCCGGGTCCGCCCCGTCTCCCCTCAGCACCAGAGCCCCGCCCAGCTCCTCGGACAGCCTGGCGCAGCGTCCCTCATCGTGGTCGATGAGCCGGATCTGGACATGCCCGTACTCCCGCTGAATCCGCTGCGTCACCTGAAAGCCCAGCTTTCCGCCCCCCACGACGAACACACGGCGCAGCGGGCGGGATTTCCTGAGCTGGAAGAGCTCCTCCAGCAGCCACGCCATCTCCTTGTACGTCACGACGTAGCAGAGGTCCCCTGTCCGGAGCACCGTGTCGCCGTCCGGAAGGCCGGTCCCTTCGCTGCCCTCCCGGTCCACGTAGACGAAGACGGCTACAAGCTCCCTGTGCAGAGTGCGGATATCCCTGAGGGCCATCCCGGCCAGAGGCGAGCCCTCTGCCACCCGCATGGCATAGAGAGCGGCCCGGCCGTCCAGAAACTCCGCCGTCCGCGAGGCGGAGCTGACAGCCAGAAGCTCCAGAATCTCCCGCGCCACAGACCTCTCCGGCGAGACCATCATGCTGATGCCCAGCCTTTGACCCCAGGTCGGAGAGTCCGTGAACTCCAGGCTCCGAACCCGGGAGATGACGTTTTCCACCCCGGCGCTGCGTGCGAACCAGCAGGAGAGCAGATTGACCTCATCCCTGTCCGTACAGGCCAGCAGAAAATCCACATCTCCATTGTCCACCACTCCGGCCTCGTGGAGAACCTGGGGCCGCGCGCCGTTGCCGCGAATGACGCGCACATCCAGTTCTTCCGCGTTCTTCGCCTTTTCCTCGTTCTGCTCGATGACGTAGACGTTATGTCCTTCTTCGGAGAGCGTTGAAGCGATGTCGCATCCCACTTCTCCGGCACCCACAATAACAACGTTCATGATCTCGCCTCCCAGCTGCACGCAAACAGCGTCCTGGGTTTTCCCGTCCCGCCCTCGTTTTCAATGCGGTAGATGAAGTTCCGGCTTCCCGGGGAGGACGGCAGCTCCGCCACCTTCATCTCCAGCTTTTCCCCCCACCGCACGCCGGAGCGGAAGGTTGCCGATACACTCCGGATCTCGTATTTCATCAGGTCCAGCGGCGTCGCCTCGAAGACCCACTCGAAGTAGACCGCGTTATTGACGTGGCGGTTGGTGTCCAGGTCATGGAAACGGATGCGGCAGGGAACCGTCATGATTTCTCCCTCCCGCGGAAAGTCCGGTATGTCCTGAAAGTCCGGATCAATAGGACTGGTGTCGCGCTTCGTGATTTCCGGCAGATGGACCACCGGCCGGACAGGACGGCCCGCAGCCAGGTCCAGCAGCAGCCATGAGGTCTTGGCCCAGACCAGCATTGTGCCGTCAGGCCGGACCACCTCAAAGACCCTCAGTGTGCCGTAACCGTGGCTGGGATCGTGGAATGTCCGGATGATGAAACTCTCATCCAGCAGGGGCAAAGGCCCTGTTATCTCCACCTCATAGCGTGTCAGAATCCAGGCATAGCCCCGGGACATGAGCTCCGTTGCCGTGCCTTCCAGGTCCTCCACGGCAAGGCTTGCCGTATCCTGAAAATAATTGAGAAGATTGTGCAGTTTGATCTGCCCAAAACAGGAAGCTTCGGATGGCAGGACCGTCAGATTCCTCGTATACACGCTTAACCCTCCTTCTTCAGCTCCCGGGCCGCCTCAGACAGCGCGTTGAGGAAATCGTCGATATCCTGAAGCGTGTTGAAGTACCCCGGGGAGACCCGCAGCGCCCCCTGAGGGAAGGTGCCGAGACTCCGGTGGGCAGAGGGCGCGCAGTGCAGACCGGGACGTGTCTCAAACCCCATCAGGGAGAGCCGGTTCGCCAGAATGGCATTGTCCAGTCCCCTGATGTTCACGGGAAAAACGGGGAGACGGCCGTCGATCTCATGCATTCCGGCAAGCTCCATGCCTTCTGTTGCCAGCAGTCCCTCCAGCAGATGACTGCCCAGCGCGCGCTCCCGGAGCAGAATCTTCTCCATGCCCTCCTCCTCCAGCCAGGTCAGGGCAGCGTTGAGCCCTGTAATGCCCGGCAGGTTGGGCGTCCCGGACTCAAAACGGTCCGGCAGGTCATCCGGCTGGAACTCCAGGTGCGAGTAACTGCCCGTTCCGCCGGTGATGAGGGGAGTCACCTGCGCGGCAAACTCCGGGTTCCAGACAATCCCGCCTGTCCCCTGAGGCCCCAGCAGGGACTTGTGCCCCGTGAAACAGAGGGCCGCCAGACCAAGGGATTTGGCGCTCAGCGGCAGAACTCCGGCCGTCTGGGCCGTGTCCAGAACCAGAGGCACCCCGGCCTTTCCGCACATCCCGGCAATCTCCTCCACCGGCTGTATGGTGCCGCAGACGTTGCTGGCGTGGGCCATCACCATCAGGTCAAAGCGCTCCGAGGCCAGCGTGTCCTGAAGACTCTTCAGGTCCATGAGTCCGTCGGTCCCGGAGGGGATGAGGGTGAGCCGGATAACTCCGTCCCGCTCCAGCGTCCTCAGCGGGCGCATGACGGCATTGTGTTCCATGGAAGAGGTCAGCACACTCATTCCCTGGCGCAGATAGCCTTTCAGGACAATGTTCAGAGCCTCCGTGATGTTGGAGCAGAAGGTGACGTTCAGGGGATTTCCGCATTCGCTGCTTCCGGATTGAAGCTCAGGGGCCCGCAAAGCGGGTTTCCCAGCGGGAAAACACCCCCTGAAACCCCCATACCCGCCCAGCAGGGTGGATAAACGCACGCGGCAGTCCAGAACCGCGTTCAGCGTCTTCAGATCCCGGTTTGAGGATGTCCCCCGGGCAAGGTTTGCCCCGCCGGAGGTGAGAAAAGCCGTCATGGCCACCGGAACCGTTTCAGGCTTGGGCCAGCTTGTTGCAGCATTGTTCAGATAGACAGGCATTCCAAAAAACTCCTTCCATCGGATTAAAGCCGGATTGAAGCCGGGCCGGATTAAAGCTCAGGGGGAGAAAGACCCCCTGAAACCCCCGGCGGCGGATTGAAGCTCAGGGGGAGAAACCCCCCGAACCCCCTGCCGGCCCGCAGAGCGGGCTTCCGGATTGAAGCTCAGGGGGAAACCCCCCGAACCCCCCGGTCGGCCCACAAAGTGGGTTTCCTGCCGGATCAGGGACCCCGTCCCGCGTACCCATTCTTCTTTTTCCCATGATATCATTAAACTGTCTCCTGTGTCGCCGGGGGGCTGTGGAAAAAGCTCTTTCTGACAAAAAAATAAATTATCCACAAAGTGAGAACAAAAAAATTGTGGATAAGTGTATAATTAGGGTGAATTGTCCTGTGTGTTATGGACAGAAGAAATTTTGATGTGGATAACTGACAGGACAAAAAGCTGGGAGTGAACAAGTTGCGCCAAAAGGCAGAGGACCTGAAGAAAACCTGGCAGGACATCATCAACAGGGCGGACCTGCCCCAGGAAACGTTTTCCCTGTGGCTTGAAAGCTGTATGCCGGTGGGGATTGAGGACGATGAGCTTGTGGTGGAGATCCCCAACCCCTTTGTGCAGGAGTATGTCACCAATCACTTTCTTGCGGAGCTGAACCGGTCAGCAGAGGCGGGCGGCACAGTCCGCAAAATACGCCTGAAGGCCGGCGAATCCCAGGGGGGAGCAGCAAAGAAACAGGAGTGGGAGGCCCGGGCGAAGGAAGCGTCCAGAGCCGCTGCGGAGCCGGAGAAAAAAAACCCCTACTCCAGCTACACCTTTGAGAGCTTTGTGGTGGGCAAATCCAACCGGATGGCCCACGCGGCCAGTCTGGCCGTGGCTGAAACGCCGGGCAAGGCTTATAATCCGCTTTTCATCTGGGGCGGCGTCGGACTGGGGAAAACCCACCTTATGCACGCAATCTGCAACTACGCCCTCAGGCAGAACAAGAACCTGCGGACCCTTTATCTCAGTGCGGAGCAGTTTCTGAATGAGTTCATCAAGGCCATCGCCTCCTCGCGGACGGCTCAGTTCAAGGAGCGCTACCGGAATCTGGACATTCTTCTCATCGACGACATCCAGTTTCTCGGCAGCAAGGAGCAGAGCCAGGAGGAATTTTTTCACACCTTCAACTCCCTGCATGACGAAGGCCGGCAGGTGGTCATCTGCTCAGACCGTCAGCCTTCAGAACTGAAGGGCATTGAGGAGCGCCTCACCAGCCGGTTCAGCTGGGGCCTGGTGGCGGACATCCAGCCGCCGGACCTTGAGACGCGGATTGCTATTCTGCAGAAGAAGGCGGCCCTGAGGCAGTATGCCATCCCGGATGAGGTTATTCACTTTCTGGCCCAGCACATCCCCAGCAACATCCGGGAGCTGGAGGGAGCCCTGAACCGTGTTATCGCGTCCGCTGAGCTGATGAGCGAAGAGATCACCATTGAGCGGGTATCCGTCTGGCTTAAGGATATCCTCCGTATGGACATGAAGGGCCCTGTCACCATTGAGGCCATTAAAAACGCAGTGGCGGAGTGTTATGGCGTCAGCATGGAGGACCTCGCCAGCTCAAAGCGCACGGCAGAACTGGCTCTGGCCCGTCAGGTGGCCATGTTCCTGTGCAGCGAGATGGTGGAGACAAGCCTTCAGCAGATTGCCAACGCCTTCCGGAAGAAGGATCACACCACCGTCATCCACGCCAAGAGAAAGATTGGGGATCTTGTTAAAACGGATGCGGAGGTCAGACGGATTGTGGATAACCTGAAGAATAAGTTATGAAAAACGCGGGGGACAGTCTGTGGATAACTCTGAACTCCTCACAGCGAAGGACCGTCTCCCGCAATGTTGTTCCCTGATATCCACGCCGTTTCCACAGGAGACCCACCGGCTTTCCACAGCAGCCGGTTTAAGTGTTTCTGAGGGGTTTCCCGGGTTATCCACAGAGTTATCCGGCTCTACAGTTACTATTGCTTTTTATAAAAAAAAGATAACAGAAAAAGCTGTCCACAGTGCACAGGTCCGTGGGCAGGATCACAGGGAGGACTGACCACATGAAACTTGAGCTTGACCGCTCGGAATTTCTGAAAGCATGGCAGATGGCCGAACGTTCCAGCGGAACAAAGAGCACTCTCAGCGCCGTGAATGGCATTCTGGTCACCGTGGGGGACGAAACGCTCCTTGAGGCGACGGACTTTAAGACAGCCCTGCGCTGCACCGCCTCCGGCGTCAGAACCCTCGTCCCGGGGCAGGCGATTCTTCCGGTTCGTCTTCTGGGGGAGTTTCTGAAGAGAATTCCAACAGAGACCGCAACCCTGGAGGTCGATGGGGAAAAAGGCGTCCTCTTTGCAGGCAGAAACCGCACACGCTTCACCACAGCTCCCGTGTCGGAGTTCCCGAAAATTCCCCGAAGCGACAGCGCCGCGGAGCTCTGTACCCTTATCGCGGCCGATCTGGCGCGGGTTGTTACGGAAGGCTCCATCGCCAGCTCAACGCCGGCGGAATTCCCCAAGTATCTTGGAGCCTGCCTTTTCAGTGTGAAGGACAATCTCCTGAAGGTGGTTTCCACGGACGGCAAGCGTCTTTCCCTTTCTCAGTGCCCCTGCGGGACAAAGGCGGACGAGGAGGTCCTGCTGCCGGTTCCCGCCCTGAAGGAACTGAACCGCCTTCTGACGGCAGGGGACCCGGAGTCCCGGGTTCAGGTCCTGAACGATGGGTCAACAGTCTGGTTCCGGCTGGATGTCGGGGAGAAGGATTCCCCCTCCATGCTGGAGTTCTCCATCCGGCGCATTGAGTCCTCCTTCCCGAACTATGAAAAGATCCTCACCTCCGACGTCCTCACAACGCTGAGGATCCCCCGGGAGGAACTGCTGCCCGCGCTGGAAAGGGTGGACATCATCTCTCACAACACCGTCTCTCACCTTGTGGTGATGCGGCTCTCGCCAGGCGGGGACCTGAAGATGACCACCCGGGCGCCGGATCTCGGAACGGCCCTTGAAGTGCTGGACGCCGTCATTGAAGGCAATCCGCTTCGCGTGGGCTTCAACGTCGGCTACCTTCAGGATGGCCTCCGGGCTCTGGGGAGCGGTGAGGTTCTGATTGAGTTCAACGGCGAGGAAGGCCAGACCCGCATTGTCCAGGAGGGCGCCGGGAATTTTCTCTATATGCTCATGCCCGCCCGCCTGAGCCCCCAGGACGTCATGGAGGATGACTCTGACTCACAAAGTGAGCTTCCTGCCGGCCCACAGAGTGAGCTTCCTGACGAAGAGCCGGCCCCCGGCGAGTAGCGTTCCCGGGCCGCCGGACAGACAGCCGAAACCACAGGGCACAGGCGTGAGGTTTGAGTTCAGCGTCCTCAGGGATTTTCGCAGCCTGAGGGAAGCACGGCCCGAGTGGGCCCCCGGGCTGAACCTTATTCTGGGGCCCAACGGCTCCGGCAAGACGAACCTGCTGGAGTCCCTGAATATTCTTGCCGGATGGGGGACCTTTCAGGGCCGCACCTCCGGGGCGGTGTCCTGGGATTCCGAAAAGGGCCGGGCCCTGCTGGGAGCACGGGTGAACGGTGAAGAGGAACATGAGCTTCAGGTTCAGATCTCCGGGCGCATGACGCCCCGGCTGGACGGAAAACACGCCACCTTCACGGACCTGCGGCTTGCCGTGCCGTCCATTACCTTTCTGCCTGCCGACATCAACCTGGTGGAAGGCTCTCCTGCTGTCCGCCGCCTCTTTCTGGACCGGCTCTGTGCCCTCTGTTCCGTTCCCTATGCCCGCCGCCTGGCGGAGTTTCGCCAGATATCCCGTCACCGTACCGCTCTTTTGAGACAGGGCAGGCCCGTTCACGGGACCACACTGCCCTTTGCCCGCCTTGGAGGATGGATTATGGAGACCCGGCGGCGCGCGGTGTCCCTCCTGATGACGCTCCCACAGAGTGGGGTTCCCAGCGGCCCACACAGTGGGGTTCCTGCCGGCCCACAGAGCGGGCCTTCCGGATTGAAGCTCAGGGGGCCCGCAGAGCGGGTTTCCCAGCGACCCACAGAGTGGGCTTCCCAGCGACCCGCAGAGCGGGTTTCCCAGCGAGAACCCCCCCCCCTGAAATCCCCGGCGGCCCACGAAGTGGGCTTCCCGGCGGCCCACACAGCGGGCTCCCTGCCGGCCCACACAGTGGGCTCCCTGCCGGCCTTTTCCTTCACCATGACGCCGGAGCTGGAGGGGAGCGGCGCCGAAAGCCTCCTCCGGGGCCTTGAGGAGACGGCTGAAAAGGAGCGGTATGCCCTTCGCCCCCTTGTGGGCCCCAACCGCGATGACCTTGTCCTCATCTCCATGGGACGCCCGGCAGCGGAATCCCTGAGCCGGGGTCAGAAGCGGCGTCTGGTGCTGTCCCTCATCCTGAGGGCGGGGCGGCTGATTGAGCTTCAGCTGCGGAGAAAGCCCGTTCTGTTCTTTGACGATCTGGCCGCAGAACTGGATGCCGACGCCAGACATGAGTCAGGCGCCGCGCTCCTTGCCACGGGCTGGCAGATTTTCGTCACAGGTACAGAGGATCCCTTTGGAGGTCTGGATTCCTCGACGCTCTGTCTCCCGCTTTAAATTCCTTTTTTCGTACGAAAGCTGCTGCGGGGGGACGGCCCGGACTCAGGGTACAGCTTTGCCGCCGCGTCCATGCGCCCGGCTTTTTTCAGTGTCTCCAGCACCAAACGGCGGTTCCGGGGCATACGGTGCTGGAGAAGAGCCCGCTGTGCCCGGCGTTCAGCCTCCGTGCGGGGTGAGTACACCGGCTCCCCTGTGAAGGGGTCCTGTCCTGTGTAATACATACAGCTTGAAAGACTGCCCGGCGTGGGAATGAAATCCTGAGCCTGCTCCGGGCAGAAGGCCAGCTCCGCCGCGAACAGCGCCAGATCAATGGCCTCCTCTGTGCCGCAGCCGGGGTGCGACGTCATGAAGTACGGAACGAGATACTGCCGCTTTCCCAGCTTTCGGTTGCACTTTTCGTACAGGGTCATGAAACGCCGGTACTGTCCGATATCTCCCTTCCTCATCCGGCGCAGAACGGCGGGTGAGGCGTGCTCAGGGGCGACCTTGAGCTGGCCGCTGATGTGATGCTCGCACAGTTCCTCCAGAAAAGCCCGGCCCCGTGCCCCGTCCAGCAGCAGGTAGTCGTACCTCAGCCCGGAACGGACAAACACCTTCTTCACCCCGGGCACCGCCCGGCACTCCCGCAGCAGATTCAGATAATCTTCGTGGCTGGTGTCCAGGTTCCGGCAGGGCTCCGGGAACAGGCATTCCCGCCCCCGGCAGACCCCATGTTCCAGTTGTTTTTTGCAGGAAGGATGGCGGAAGTTCGCCGTGGGCCCCCCCACGTCGTGAATGTAGCCCTTGAAATCCGGAAGCTGCGTCAGTTCCCGGACCTCCCGCAGGATGGACCTGTGGCTCCTGGCCTGGATGACCCGGCCCTGATGGGCGTGAATGGCGCAGAAGGAGCAACTTCCAAAGCACCCCCGATGGCTGGTGACGCTGAACTTCACCTCATCCAGCGCCGGAACGCCCCCCGCCGGATCATACATGGGGTGCCAGCGGCGTGTGAAGGGCTGATCATAAATTTCGTCCATCTCCGCCTCTGAAAGGGGCCAGGCCGGGGGAAGCTGCACGGCCATCCGGCCCTTCTCATAGCGCTGAAGGAGTGTCCGGCCCCTCACAGCGTCCTGCTCAAGGGACATCAGGCGGAAGGCCTCGGCAAACTGCCTTTTGTCCCGTGCAACGGCCTCCCAGGAAGGGAGCTCCACAAAGGGGCTCTCAGGCTCCTCTCCCGGACGGGCCGCGTAGCATGTCCCCCGCACGTCCCGAATATCCCCCACGGGGCGTCCCTCTGCAAGGGCGGCCGCAACCTCCAGGAGGGCCCGCTCGCCCATGCCGTACACCAGCAGGTCAGCCTGGCTGTCCAGCAGGATTGAACGCCGCAGCGAATCCGACCAGTAGTCGTAGTGCGCAAAGCGCCGGAGGCTCGCCTCAATACCCCCGATGATAATGGGAACGTCCCCCATGACCTGCCTCACCCGCTGGGCGTAGACAATGGTGGCCCGGTCAGGCCTCAGGCCCCTCCGTCCTCCGGGAGAGTAGGCATCCCTGCCCCGTGTTTTCTTCCCTGCTGTGAGCTTGCCCAGCATGGAATCCAGGTTTCCGGCCCCCACCAGAACCCCCAGCCGGGGGCGGCCCATGCTCAGAAAGGGTTCGGACGTTAAATCGCTCCCACCGCGTGGCTGGCGCCAGTCGGGCTGGGCCAGGATGCCCACCCGATAGCCCTTTGCTTCCAGCAGGCGGCAGAGCAGCGCCGCGGCAAAGGAGGGATGATCTACGTAGGCATCGCCGCTCACGAAGAGAAAATCCAGCTCCTTCCAGCCTCGGGCGTTCATATCCGCCCGTGACACGGGCAGAAAGCCGCGCGGACTCTGTCTGTCTGCGCTGTTGTTTTCCCTCATCCTTTCACCTCCCCGTCCGGGGATTCAGCGGCAATCCCCGGGAAAACCCTGATTCAGTTAAAATTTTAGCATTGAAGCCGGAATCCGGAGCGGATCTCCCAAAAAGGGCTCCTGCAGACATGCGATATAATAGGCAGACAAGGCAGACAGGGTCAGGAGACCCTGTCGGGTATCCTGTTTCCACACACGGGTCGCAGGGAAACCAGCCGCCGGGGGTTTCAGGGGGGTTTTTCCACGCTGGGAAGCCCGCCGCTGGGGGGTTTCAGGGGGTCCTTTCCCCCTGAGCTTCAATCCGGCGGGCCCCCTGAGCTTCAATCCGAAACCGAGTTTCAATCCGAAATTTTCAGGAAGCAGGTTGGGGTTGACTCACCCCTGCCCAGCCGGCCGGGAAGCCCGCTCCGCGGGCCGCCGGGAGTTTTCAGGGGGGCTCTCGCTGGGAAACCCGCTCTGCGGGTCGCCGGGAAGCCCACTATGTGGGCCGCTGGGAAGCCCGCTTTGCGGGTCGCCGGGAAACCCACTTTGTGGGCCCCCTGAGCTTTAATCCGAAACCCCGCTTTGTGGGGCGGCAGGAACCCCACTTTGTGGGAGGAGGGCTTGATTTAATGCGTATTCTTCAGGTGAAGTTCACACGGTCTCAGGAGAGCACGGAGGCATTTCATTCCGCTTCCGGCAGGAACCCCGCTTTGCGGGCCGCCGGGAAGCCCACTATGTGGGTGGGAAATGCGCGGACTCTTATTCCTGCGGAATGGTCTCTGGAGTTTGACTCACAGCAGGATGAACGGGGCCGGCCGCTTGGGGTTGACCAGCCCCCTGCGGCAGGAACCCCACTCTGTGGGGCGGCGCTTCCGTCCTGGCTGCCGGATCTCCTTGGGGCGGCGCTTTACGGCTCCGCATGGCCGGGGAAGTGGAACGAACCTGGGACAGCGGAACTCCTCATTGAGGTCCCTGCTGAAAATGCCGGCCAGTCCCCTGTGCGGCTCTGTGTCCGGCGTGAGCTCTGTCAGAAAGTAAAGGACCAGAAGCCTGATCCGGGAAAGGTCCCCCCCCATGGTCCGGCTGTGATTCTTTCCGGCGGGGAGCCTGTTGATGTGAATACCCTCCCCGGGGCGGCAGGAACCCCGCTCTGTGGGATTTCAGCTGAGGCGTTTCTGCGCGGCACGGTCCTGATGCAGCGGGACTTTGCGGCGTTTCTGCGTCTGCCGACGGAGGCCGGCAGGAAGCCCACTTTGTGGGCCGCCGGGAAGCCCGCTTTGCGGGAACGACGGGCCACCCCACATAGTGGGTTTCCTGCCGCTCTGGAGCGCCTGACAGGACAGGGACTGTGGGGGGATACCTCTGCACTGTTCTGCCGGCACTATCTCGCACGGGCCGCCGGAAAGCCGACTTCATGGGCCGCCGGGAAGCCCACTGTGTGGGGCGGTTTCAATCCGGAGGCCGCCCACATGGAAGCGGAAGGAGACCCACTGTGTGGGCTGGCCCGCACTCTGGACGAGCTGGGGGCGATGGAGATTCTTCTGGAGCGGCGGACCGAAGAAGAGCGCCGTCAGGAGGCCCTGGGGCGCAGTGAGGCAGAACTCCGGGAGCTGGACCGTCGCCGTGGAGACTGGGAGAGGGACAAGGCCCTGTTTGCTCCGCTTCAGCAGCGGCTGGAAAAGGGCCGCGCCGTGCTGGAACTGGGGGATGATTACGCAAACCTGCGGGGGCTGCGCCAGAGGCAGGAGCAGAACCGTCTGAACCAGATCAGCGTGAGGGAGGGTATCACCTCCGCCCGGGCCGGGCTGCAGAACGCTGAGGACACCGTCACCCTGCTGGAGAGCGAGTTCCGGGATAAACTGGCTGCTCAGAAGCGTCTGTCGGAGACGGCCCGGACGGTGCAGGACCTGGACCGTCAGATTGAGGAGGTTCAGGATGAAACAGAATCCGTTCGCGGGGATTTTGTGAGGACGGAGGGACAGCTGCGGGAGAAATCGGACCGGATTGACAGCGATCAGGTGCATCTGGAGAAGGTGAGCCTGTCGCTGCGGGAGGCCCGGAAGTTCCTTCAGGCGCACGCCATTGACGAGAAGCTCACCACAGGTCTTCCGGCGATACAGCGGGGTTTTGATCTGTTCACGCAGGCGGAGAAGCGGCGGACCTCCCTGAAAAATGAGTATTCCGCCGCGCTGCAGGCCAGACAGCAGGCTCAGGAGGGCCTTGACGACCGTCAGGCGATGTTTTCCGGCGTCAGCTACCGCCTCACCGCTGCTGAGAAGGATCGGGACCGGGCGAAAGAGATTCTTGACTCCACGCTGAAGGGCAGGAATCTGTCCGCATGGCGCGAGGACTGTATCCGGCACCGCCGGAATATTGAGGCCATGGACACTCTGGCACACCAGTTTTTGGAGGAGCAGGAGCTTCAGAAGCGGCTGAAGCTTCTCCGGGAATCGCGCCTGAAGATGCAGCAGGAAAGCCGGTCGCTGAACATCCGGGACGTGGAGCAGGTCAGCAGGATAAGCGAGCTTGAAGCCAAAATGCAGAAACTGGAGAAGCGGGTGACGCTGCTCCATCGCATCGAGGATCTGGATGCCCTCCGGGAACTGCTTCAGGACGGTGTCCCCTGCCCGCTCTGCGGGGCTGCCACCCACCCCTACGTCTCCGAAGGGGCGGGGCTTGTGCCCGATCCGGAGGAGGTGTCCCTTCAGCTCAGCGAGACGCAGAGGGCCCTGGATAAGCTGCGGAACGAGCTGAACACCCGCCAGACCCGGGCGGGACTGCTGACCGACGAGATATCCACGGCCGGTCAGGGCGAGGAGGAACTGCTGCGGGAGCTTCACATTCTGGGAGACAAAATTGCGTGTACATCGTCAGAACTGGGGCTGAAGTTCGGTGTGGGAGTGCCTCCGCTGGAGGAGCTGAACGGGGTGCGCCAGAGGGAACGGGACAGGCTTAAACGGGCTGAAGGCGTGGTGGAGGCTGTCGAATCCGCGGAATCCGCCCTGCGCGCGGCGGAGGACGAGCTGGAGCGTCTGCGGGAGAGCCGTGAGGAACTGGCCCGTTACCACCAGGAGGCAATGTTCCGGCTGCAGTCTCAGAGGGCTGAGGAGGAGCGTCTGGAGGGAGAAACCCGGAGTCAGGAGGAATCCCTCAACAGCCTGCGGCGGGAGCTGGTGTCGCAGCTCTCTCTGTATGGATACAAGAGCCTGCCCGACGAGAACCCTGGCTCAGTCATTCAGGCCCTGGCGGAACGCGAATCCGTCTGGCGGGAGCAGGAGCGCCGCAAAGGGGAGCTGGAACGGGAACTGGCCGTTGCCCAGGCTGCCATGACGGCGCTGAAGAAGGAACAGAATGCGCTGCGTCTGGAGCGGGAGGGGCTGAGCAGCCGCCTCCGCACCGTTGAGGCGGAGAGGGACAGCCTCAGGCAGCAGCGGATTGCCCTCTTTGGGAGCCGGGATCCCCTTGTGGAAATAAACCGTATGAAGCGGGATGTGGAGGAACTCAGAACCCAGCTTGAAACCCGGCGTCAGGAGAAGTCCGACAACGCGGACCGGCTTCAGAGGCTGATGGAAAACCTGCATGATCTGGAGACGGCGATGGCGACGGGGCGTGACCAGCTCCAGAAGGATGAGATTGCCTTCAGCAAAAAACTTCTGAACGCCGGCTTCAAAAACGAGGACGACTATCTCTCCGCCTCGCTGTCGGAGGATGAGCGGACGTCGCTTCAGGAACGGCTGAAGAAGCTGACTCAGGCGGATCTTGACCTGACCGCGGCCCGGGAGAACGCCCGGGCGCTTCAGCTGGATCTTCAGGCGGGGCAGGAAGGGCGGGTGTCTCTGGGGGACCGGACAATCTTTCTGAGACGTCTTCTGGAGCTGAACCGGCGGGCGGGTGAGCTTTTCCTCTCCCTCCGGGGCGACACGGAGGCGGAACGGCTGTACCATGATTTTGCGGAGCGGCTTTTCTCCCGCCCCCGTCTGCGGGATCTGGGCCTTGGGACAGGGGACGAGGACACAAGGGCGCAGCTTCTGGAGCTTGTCTTTGGCGCCATTCTCGACAACGCCAATGCCCGTCTCAGCGCCGGCGGGGAGACCCTGCGCCTGAAGCGGGGCGAGGGTTCTCTGGAACTTGTGTCCGGAGACGGTTCCCCTCTCGCTGCCGGGGCAGCGGACCTTTCCCTGGCGGCCCTGGCCCTGGCCTGGGGACTGGCGGAACTCTTCCTGCCGGAGGGCAGCCCCCGCCTGGCGGAACCGGAGGAGGGGGCGGAGGAACACGTCCGGGCCTGCGCGCAGGCTCTGCGTCATGAGGGTGAGGAGGTCCTGATCCTTGAACACTGAGCTGTGGGATAATCTGAGCTTTTTTCTGACGCGGCTGAGGGCTCTGCCCTGCTGTGAATCTCAGGCGTTCCCCGGCGGCTTCTGCCTCTCGACGGGCTCGGAATCCGCCTCGGAGAACTGGGCCTTTTTTCCCGGCCTTTCGCCGGAGGCGGAGCTGACAGGGGCGGTTCTGCATTTTTTTGAGAAGCGGCGTCTCCCCTTTGTCTGGCCGGCGGAGACCGGAGAAGCTTCCGGGGCCCTGACGGACGCAGGGCTGAGGGAGAGGGGCCGTCTTGTGGTGATGGACCGGGACGCCGCCTGTCTGCCGGATGGCAGCGGGGCCGTGACCGTTCACCCCGTTTCCTCCCGGGAGGAGGCCGTGGGCTGGGCGGAAACGTCCTGGCGGGGTTTTGACGGGGAATCCCCGGCGCCTGAAACTTTTCAGAAGCTGGCAGAGGCCATGTCGGAGGATTCTCCGGTTCTGCGTCTGGTGACGGCCCGGTTTGAAGGGGAAGACGCAGGGACGTTTCTGCTGGCGCTGTCCCGGAACGCTGCCGGCATTTACTACTTCGCAACGGTGCCGGAGTTCCGGCGCCGGGGCGTCGCGTCAGCGATGATGGCGGAGGCGGGCCGTATGGCCCTTGCGGCGGGATGTCCCAGGCTTGTGCTTCAGTCCACGCCCACGGGACTCCCCTTCTACCGGCGCGCCGGGTTCGCGCCTCTGGGGGAGCTGGCGCTGTTCTCCTTCTCGGAGGATGTATTCTGAGAGGTTTAAATTCTGAGGGAAGATAAGTTATAATAGAGAGATAGAAATACCCGCGCTCCCGGGGGGGGTCGAGTGATGTTTGGGACAGATATAGGAATAGATTTAGGGACGGCAACCGTTCTTATCTTCGAAAAAGGACATGACGTTGTGCTGCGCGAGCCGTCGGTGGTGGCTGTGGACCAGGACACGGGCGAGGTCCTGGCGGTGGGGTACGCGGCGAAGAATATGGTGGGGCGCACGCCGGGGAGCATCACCTCTGTGCGGCCGCTCCGGGATGGCGTGATTGCCAATTATTCCATGACAGAAGCCATGCTTCAGCATTTCATGCGCAAGGTCACGCGGGGATGGAAGCGTTTCTTCCGCAACCGCGTGATGATTTGTGTTCCCTCCGGGGCGACGGACGTTGAGCGCCGCGCTGTGCTGGAGGCCGCGCTGGAGGTGGGGGCCAGAGAAGCCTACCTCATAGAAGAGCCCATGGCTGCGGCCATCGGTGCTGACCTCAACGTGGAGGAGGCCCGCGGCAAGATGGTGGTCGATATCGGCGGAGGCACCACGGATATCGCGGTCATCTCGCTGGGCGGGGTGGTGACGTCGAAGTCTCTGCGTCTGGGAGGGGACAAGTTCGACGAGGCCATCATGCGCTATCTCCGGCGGCAGTACAACCTGGCCATCGGCGAGCAGACGGCCGAGAACCTGAAGATCATAATCGGCACCTGCACTCCCCTTGAGGAGGACAAGAGCATGGTCATTAAGGGCCGGGACCTGGTTCAGGGCCTTCCCCGTCAGGTTGAAGTGACGAGTTCCGCCGTGAATATGGCCATCGGCGAGATGATACAGACGCTGGTGGACGGGGTGAAGGACGTTCTGGAGCAGACGCCGCCGGAGCTTTCCTCCGATATCATAGACAGGGGCATTGTCCTGACAGGGGGAGGCGCTCTTCTGAGGGGCCTGACGGACCTCATTGCCCAGCAGACGGGCATTAACTGTTTTACGGCGGACAACCCCATGGAGTCGGTGGCCAGGGGGACGGGACGGGCGCTGGCGGAGATTGACCGTCTGCGCGGCACCGGCCGCAGCAACATTCTGGTGAATATTAAGAAAAACAGCAGCCGCCGCCGATACTAACAGTGGAATTGTTTTGAGGGGGTGATGGGGTGCACAGAGGACTTTACGCGGCCGCTTCCGCGATGCTGGTTCAGGAGACAAATCTGGACGTGGTGACGAACAACCTCGCCAACGTGGACACGCCGGGTTATCGCCGCCGTGTTTCGGCGTTTGCGGATTTCAGCGCTTACATGGACCGTATTGAGAAGGTCTCCGAGGATGCGGAGACAAAGCTGATGACGACACCGCCCTTCACGATGAACTGGAAGGGCAGGCAGACCATCGGGACGATGGCACTGGCCAACATTTTTTCTGAGGACGTGATGGATGATCACCCAGGCGTCGTCAAGACGACGGAGAACCCCTTTGACATCGCCATTGACGGCCCCGGTTTTCTGGCTGTGCAGGACGGCGGCGGCAACAGGTTCTACACCCGGGCCGGGAACTTCACCCTCAACAGTGAGGGGATTATGACCACGCCCGACGGCCTGACGCTTCAGGGCGAGGGCGGCGGCATTGAGATCGGCACGGCCTCAAAGGTGGTCATCACCCGGACAGGGCAGGTTATTGCGGACGGCGCCGCCGTGGCCAATATCCCGCTTTACACCTTTGAGAACCCCACGTACCTCCGCCACGCGTCAAAGAACCTTTTCACCCCCACGGAGCAGTCCGGCCAGCCTCAGGATGTGGAGGGCCCGCGCTTCTTCTCGGCGTCGCTGGAAATGTCCAACGTCAGCGTTGTGGAGGAGATGGTGCGCATGATCGAGGCCCAGCGTGCCTATGAGGGCGCGTCGAAGGCGCTGATGACCCACGATGACATGACCACCCGCCTCATCACATCCTACAGCAGAGGATAAGCAGGAGGAATCACAGATGTTAAGATCACTTTGGACCAGCGCATCCGGCATGATCGCCCAGCAGACCCATCTGGACGTGGTTTCCCACAACCTTGCAAACGTCAACACCCAGGGATACAAGAAGCGGCGCGCGGACTTTGAGGACCTGATGTATCAGGTGTGGCGGGAGCCGGGCACGCCTGTGGAGCCAAACTCGGTGGTCCCGACGGGTGTCCAGATTGGACTGGGCACCCGCGTTACGGCTACGCCCAGCTTTGGCGTGCAGGGGAACTTCCAGATCACGGACAACCCTCTGGACTGGGTCATTGCAGGTGAGAACGCCTACTTTCAGGTAACGATGCAGGACGGCACCATCGCCTACACGAGGGCGGGGGCATGGCAGCTCGACAACGACGGCCAGATTGTCAACGAGGACGGCCTTCTGCTGGAGCCTGCCGTGGTTGTTCCTGAGGATGCGGAGGAGATTCAGCTCTCCAACACGGGGCTGGTGACCGTCCGTATGCCGGGCCAGACAGATCTTCAGGAGATCGGCCAGCTTGAGCTGGTCCGCTTCATCAATCCGGCGGGCCTTCGTGCCCTTGGGGACCGGCTTTTTGTGGAGACGCCCGCCAGCGGGGCTCCCATCGCGGGCCAGCCCGGGGACGAGGGAATGCCCGAGGTGCGGCAGAAGGTCATTGAGATGTCCAACGTTCAGGTCGTGGAGGAGATGGTCGAGATGATTGTCGCCCAGCGTGCCTACGAGGCTAACTCCAAGGGCATCCAGACGGCGGACGATCTTCTGCGCATTGCCAACGGCCTGAAGCGTTGACGGCGCTTTTCCGGCCATGAAAATGATGTATGCTCTGAGGCGGGGCGGGCTCCGCCTCTTTTGTATACTGGCGGCGCTGCTGGCGGTCATCCCCGGAGCTTTTGCCGCTCAGCGGGCGGCGGAAGTCCATATCACCGTTCCGTCCGTCATCTATATGCAGGACGCGGCCTTCACGCTGGGGGAGGCGGCCCGCATTGAGGGACCCGTTCAGGCGCGGGCGGCGCTGTCGTCGCTCATCCTCTCCACTTCCGGCGGTGTCCTGACCCGGGATGAGGTCCTTCAGGCCCTCAGAGCCAGCGGGCTGAACGATTTCAGAGTGGAGCTCCGGATGCCTGTCCGCGTCCGTGTGGAGACGCCCGGCCCGGAGGGGAACGGGACGGAGACGCCGGATTACAGGCCGCAGCCCTCGGATACCTCCCTGTCCGCTATGGTAAAATCAATTTCAGCATGGAATGGCGATGTGGAGGTAACGGCTGTGGGCTCCATCCCGCAGGGAAGACTGGTGGAGCCGGCGTCCATTGTGCCTGGAACACCGGCGGCGACGCTGCGCTTTCAGGATGACCGGGGTCGCGTGCGGTCCCTGTCCGTGCGGATGACATGGACTCAGAACGTTCTTGTTGCGGCAAGAACTATCCAGCGGGACGTTCCCATCAGGAGGCGGGACCTCATGACCCGCTCCATGAAAATCACCCGGCCCGGCGTCTACGCCGTTGACCCGGCGGAGGCAGTCGGGCACGTCTCCCGCAAGGCTGTGAAGCAGGGGGAGCCCATTCCGCTGGAATTTCTGACGGGCCCGTCCCAGGTCAAAAAGGGCCGGAAGGTGACCATCGTCGCACGTTACGGCGGGCTGACGGCGACGGCGGATGGAGTTCTTCTGGAGAGCGGTTCGCCGGGGGACCTGGTGAGGGTCCGCCGTTCGGATAACAGAAAAGCGGTTGTGAAAGGCTATATTGTGGACGAGAACACGGTGGAGGTGAGGGTCCAGTGAAAAAATGCTTAAAGGAAATTTTAACGTGTGTTTTGCTGGCTGTGTGGCTTGCGGCCCCGGCCGGCGCTCAGTCGCTGTGGGATGACCGCACGAACTGGCTGGCGGACGCCCGGCCCAGCCGGGTGGGAGACATCGTGACGGTCCTCATCAATGAAA
>JAILIX010000025.1 GCA_024695065.1 Fretibacterium sp.
TCCCTCTTTCCCCATGGCTCCCCTCTCCTGTTCTGTCTGCATCAGGGGAGAGGGCTGCCTGCCCGCCGGGAAAAGCGGAGCGTGAGAGGCTGTAATCATGAAGAAAAAAGCTGATGTATACTGACTTATAAAATCACACGAAAGGATGGGCCCGGGGAATCAGACGCGAAACTTGTGCCCCCTCCTGCTGGGGATTCCCAGCAATGAAAAAGGGATGCCCCGAAGGACATCCCCATACCAAAACACGATTGTTTCCAACCAAACGCCGGACCGCGGTTTAACGCTTCGAGAACTGCCTCTTGCCACGGGCGCCTTTCTGACCGAACTTTTTGCGCTCGACCATACGCGGGTCGCGGGTCAGAAGCCCCTCCTTCTTCAGTGCGGGGCGCAGATCCGGATTCATTTTAATGAGAGCGCGTGCGATACCCATCCGCACCGCTCCGGCCTGACCGGTCAGCCCGCCGCCGGAGGTGTTGACAAACACGTCAACCTTCCCCTCCAGCCCGGCAACCTTCAGGGACTCCATCACCTGAGCCTGCCATATCATGCGCGGGAAGTAATCCTCCACCGTGCGGTTGTTAATCTTCAGCTCACCGCTGCCCGGGCAGAGCCTGACGCGGGCCAGGGCGTTCTTGCGGCGGCCGGTTCCCCAACTGAAAGTGCTGTCCATCGGATATCCTCCTGTTCAAAAACTAGATATCAAGTGTCTCAGGAGCCTGCGCCGCATGGGGATGGCTGGGGCCCGCGTAGACCTTGAGCTTACTCGCGTACTTCAGGCGGTTTCTGGGGAGCATTCCCCGCACGACGTGCTCGAACAGGAACTCCGGTTTATTCTCGAGCGCACGGCTCCAGGGAATAGCCCGATAGCCCCCCGGATGCCCTGTGTGGTAGTGCCAGTGGGACTGGGACGCCTTGTGCCCCGTCAGCCTGACCTTCTCCGCGTTTACGATGATGACATAATCGCCCGTATCCACGTGCGGCGTGTACGTCGGCTTGTTCTTGCCCGTCAGAATACGGGCAACCGCCGCGGCCAGACGCCCAATGGGCCTGTCCGTCGCATCAATAACATACCATTTTCTCTCCACCTGACCCGGCTTGACCAGGTAGGAACTGCTGCCCACCATCTTGTTTCCTCCTCAACATCGCCCCGCAGGACGGGGGCCGTTATGCTTGTATCGTTATGTCTATAAACTCAATAAGGACGCGCTCACTCCAAAACACGCGGCACCACTTCAATTCTCCGGGCCTGTGGCAGGGGGGCCCGGAAAGAGAAGAAAAACACCGCCTCGCTGCGGCACGCTCCTCACAAGTTTCTATTGTATCCGAACAAGACGTTTATTTTCAAGTATCCCCGGCAGCCTTCCGCGCTTTGCCAGCGGCTTGCCGTTGACCTCCTTCAGATCCATCGTCATATCCATCGGGACCGCGTGCGCGATGTAGCTTCCTACGCCGAACACATCTGCTCCCACGGCGGAGAGCTCAGCGATACGGGCCGGGTTCAATCCGCCGGAGACCACAATCTTCACCTTGTTGAATCCCGACTGATCAAGACGCCAGCGCATCTCGCGCACCAAATCAGCGGTAACGCCGCCGCGCTCGCCTGGGGTGTCAAGGCGCACAGCGCCAAGACGGTCTCCCAGCGCCTCCGCCAGACGCAGGGCCTCCTCACACTCATCCTTAAACGTGTCCACAAGGAAGATACGCCCTATCCCGTCCGGCAGAGTGTTGTCATAGGCCTGGGCCAGTTTCACCGTATCTCCGACGATGAGAACCGCTGCGTGGGGAATGGTCCCGGAGGGCTCCCGGCCGCACAGCTTCGCGCCCAGAATACAGCTTGCCCCCGCACAGTGTCCCACCTGAACCGCAATGGACTCCATCACGGGCGCAATGGCGGGATGAAGATGCCGCGCCCCGAAGCAGAGCACAGGCTTTCCCGCAGCCGCGTCCACACACTCGCGGGCTGACGTGGCCCACGCGCAGGAACTGGACAGAATACCCAGCAGCGTCGTCTCGTAGACGCCAAAGGCACCATAGGGGCCGCGAATCCGGACCACTGTTTCCTTGGGAGAAAAAGGCTCGCCCTCTGGCAGGGCCTCCACCTGGACGGGAAGGCCGCGCAGGAGCTCTTTGAGTTCTCTGATACCGGCAAAAAGCCCGGTGGAACGGGTGAATATCTCAGCCGTCACAGGGGTGTCCAGCAGACCAACGGAGCGGAGCACATCGCGGGTGTTGACAAAGTAAATATCCGTGGTCGCTCCTGACCGGATCTCCTCGTGAGTGGCACTCAGAAAACGCCCATCTTCCGCCTTGAGGGCCGTGGCTTCCTTAAGGGAGTCTAACACTCCTGAGGCCTCCTTAGCTTAAAAGAACAAGGCAAACCGACGTGACCATGAAAGTCACAGCCAGTACGATTGTCACCTTTGTCAAACCGGAAAAGCGCTGCCACTGACCAGCATCAGCCTGTGTGCCGCCTCCAAACACACCGGAAAAACCGCCCTGTTTGCGCTGCTGGGCCAGAACCACGATCATCAGCAGAACGGAGATGACAATATGTAACGCTGATAAAAAAATACGCACTCCCAATTCCTCCCGTCTCCACATTACAGTGTTCGTCAATGAGGTCATGTTCAATTTACGCCCCCTGCAGGGCTACAGTTTGTTATTGTACCATATTAAGAGAAATAAGCGATATCATTCTGAATCCTGCTCAAAAATCTTCAGCAGCGCCCGGACCGCAGCAGCGCGGTGCGAGATGGCGTTCTTCGTCTCTGGGGGGATATCCGCGAAGGAAGCGTCAAAACCATCGGGGAGGAAAAGCGGATCGTAGCCAAATCCCCCCGCGCCTGACGGAGCCCCTGCGATACGCCCGGGACACTCCCCCTCGCAGATAAATTCCTTTCCCCCCGGAATGACCAGAGCAAGGGCAGCAACGAAACGGGCGCTGCGATCCTCCCTGTTCCCCAGCTCAGAGAGCAGCCACGCATTCCGGGCGCCGTCATCTCCCGGCACAGCCCGGGCGGAGTGTACGCCGGGAGCGCCGTCCAGGGCGGCGACCTCCAGCCCGCTGTCGTCCGCAAGGCTGGGCAGTCCTGAGGCCGAGGCCCAGGCGCGGGCCTTCAGGAGCGCGTTCTCCGTGTAGGTTGCGCCTGTCTCATCCACCGAGAGTTTGGAAAGCTCTGGTGCAAACACCAGCTCCCCCACGAGGGAGCGGGGCAAAAGCGCCGCGAATTCCCGATATTTCCCCTGATTGCCTGTTGCCAGAACCAGCCGCTCAAAGAACATGGACGGTTTCCCTTCTTATGACCGTGAGGGCATCTTCCAGGGCACGGTCAGGTCCACAACGCTGCCCGATGGAGGGGTTTTGGAATCAATGAGGAACCGCACCTGCGTGATGGGAGAGAAGTTGTCCTGCATGGTGCGGACGATGCTCGTGAGCAGAAGCAGGCTCTTTCGCTGTCCCAGGGAAGAGAGTGTGGAGACGAACCCGGAGGAGAAGTCGAGGAATGCGGTCTCCGCGTTCCGGAAAACGTGGAGCAGCCGGACCTGATCGGCACCGGGAATCCCGCTCAGAGAGAACACCGTGTCCAGAGCGTCCTTGATGTTGTCCTCCTTCGTGCGGGCGACAAATTTACGCTTTTCCTCCACCACTGTATCTCCCTTGACGTGATAGAGGGAGAGGGCAATCTGCTGAATGCTCTCGCCGCTTGCCGGCGATGCCGGACGATTTCTCTCAGCTTCCTCCATCGCCCTCAGGTCCTCCTGGTTCTCCACCCGGTTCTCCGGCTTCAGCAGGAGTTTTTTGTTGAGGGTATCCGTCAGGATATTCGTGCCCAGATAGCCCAGCACGAAGCAAAGCAGAATGACCCCCATCCAGGAGAAACATTTAAGAAGAAGAGGCGTCCTCCTCCTCGGCTCCGGGGGGACCCTCCGTGAACGCCGCTGCTTTCGTTCCACTAACGCTTCGTACTCATCCTGATAAGGATTCCGACGAACCATACTCATCACCCTATCTCAAATGATTTTATTTCAGATAATTCCGGATGCCTTTGGCCATGGCCCGGGCAATCCGCTGCTGATAGCCGGAGTGGGACAGAAGTTTGGCCTCCGTGGCGTTCGTGACAAACCCGGTCTCCAGCAGTACAGCCGGCATCCCTGCCCCCCGCAGCACGAAGAAGGGGGCCTGGGCAACGCGCCGCATGGGGATACCGTCCTGCTTGCCCGCCGAGAACAGCACCTCGGCCAGCTCTGTGCTCTCGCTGATCTTGTTGTTCTGCTGCATATCGCCCAGAATGCGGAGCAGCATTTCCGTCCGGCGGTCCACTTCCGCGGCATTTGTCCCCTTCTCTTCCAGATACTCGCGGTTCTCAATCTTAGCCAGAGCCAGGGCGTCCTTGTCCGTGGGCAGGGCCATGATGTAAATCTCAAACCCCGACGCGCGCGACGCGGAGGGCAGGGCGTTGACATGGACACTGACGAAGAGATTGGCCCCCGCGTTGTTGGCGATGTCCGTCCGCTCCTGAAGTTTCAGGTAGACATCTGTCCGGCGCGTCATGAGCACGTCAAAGCCCATTGCCTTGAGTTCCTGCTCCAGGAAAAGTCCAACCTTGAGGTTGACATCCTTCTCACGGACGCCGTTGGCTGATGCCCCGGGGTCCTTGCCGCCATGCCCCGGATCCACCACCACAAGCCTGCGTCCCCCGGGGCCCGACGGCTGAGGTGCGGGTCTGGGGCGGGACGGCGGCTGCGGCAGTTCCGGTTTGCCGGCGGGCTGCGGTGCAGGGGAGGGCGAAATCGCTTTGGCCTTTAGAATACGTGTCTCCCTGGGAAAGTAGAAGTCAAGCACAATTCTCCTTGGCGAGTTCAGGACTATCTTATCCACCTTGACGCTCTGGGAGGCAAAGGCAATCTCCACACCGCCGGTATCCCGCTTTGCCGTCACTTTCACGTTTTCGTAGGGAGCGGCCAGCTCACTGGAGGATGATTCTGAGAACAGCATATGAATCACTCCGTCCGCCGTCATCCAGACCTGAGGGTCCGCTCCGTCGCCTGCGTCGGCCACGGCCCGTATCCGGTTGTTTGACGTGCTCCAGCGGAGACGCTGGATGATGCCGGGGTTCAGGCTGGGATGGGTGTCAGAAGGGATTCCGGACTGAGGCTGAAAAATCTCACGCCTCGCCTGCGGCCGGGCCTTTCCCCGTACCTGTGCCGGCGCGGGGATTTGAGGCCTGACAGGCGGAGCTGATGGCTCCACAGCCGGCTGCTCAGGCTGTGCCGGGGGCTCCTGAATGGCAGGCGCCGGTTCCTCTGCCGGCTGACGGGCCGGCGGCTGATCTGGCGGGGCCACGGGGTCATCCGTGGCAATATTGCCGAAGCGGAGACGGCCTCCGGTTCCTTTTTTCAGCGTTTTCTGAAAGAGCGAAACGGCACTTTGCGCGTCCATCCAGCACTGGCCGTTTTTTTCAAAGGGCGCGGCATAGAGCGGGATGAGGGAAAAATCACGCCAGGCTGCAGCGGCGCCTATGATGAGACGGAGCTGGGTGCCCTCCCTGGTCAGGCTCAGCTCTTCATCCGTCTTGGACGCGGAAAACCCCAGCAGCTCCGCCACGTCCTGAGCAGAAACCCAGAGCCCTGAGGACGGACCGTTTATTGTGGCAACGGTTCCCAGCACATTTGCCCCGTGATAGAGTGAAGCGCTGCCCCAGGCCGGGGACAGCGTGACGAACAGCAGCAGAAGACAGGTCAAATACGCCAGGGACGAGGTAAAACAGGAGGAAAAAGAAGATTTATACCGTTCGCCTTTCCTTTTTGTACTCCTCATAATGTTTCCTCATTCCTGCTATAGTATAGTTTTCATCGCCCGCCGCAGAAGCGGGCCCAGGGGAGGAGATCATCTTCCACCACATGCCCCGCAATCCCCGCTCCGTGCCCCCGGCCGTGGAAATCTGTTCCTGCCGTGGCATACAGACCACGCCGCCCCGCCTCGTTCAGGCAGAGAAGCGTCTGAGCGGAGGATGAGCCGTGGAACCAGCACTCCACCCCCCACAGGCCAGACTCTTTGAGAGTGTCCAAAACAACCGGGAACCTGTCGGTGTCTGAGAGGGATTTCAGGGGATGGGCCCATACGGGCAGCCCTCCGGCTTCGAGGATCAGACGGATAACATCCTCCGTCGGGGGAAGGTCTCTTGGCACGAACGCCGCCGCCCCCGTTCCAAGGTAACGCACAAACGCCTCATGGAGCGTTGAAACGCGCCCCTTGTCCCGGAGGACCTGAGCGATGTGGGGACGCCCCACAACCTGCCCCCCCGACCGGGCCTCAGCTTCCTCCAGGGTGACAGGAAGCCCAAGAGAGGTCAGTTTCTCGCAGATGGCCGCGTTTCGGGCTGTGCGGGCTGACTGGTAACGGGCAAGGGCTTCCTGGAGAGCCGGTGCTCCCAGATTGAAACGATAGCCCAGGATGTGCAGCTCGTCCCCCTCTGTTGAGCGCGAGGAGAACTCACATCCCGCCACTCCCCGTATCCCCCGGCTGTGGCAGGACGCGAGGAAAACCGGCACCCCCGTCACCGTGTCGTGGTCCGTCAGTGCCGCAACAGCAACCTTGTGGCGGGATAACAAATGCACCAGTTCCGATGGAGAAAAATCCCCGTCGGAACAGGTGCTGTGCGTATGCAGGTTGATGCGAATCAAAGGCTACTCATTCTCCTCCTGAAGAATCTGGTCCAGGTCGAAGAGGCTGGAGATGTCCAGAAGCAGGATCAGCCTGTCATCTGTGGGCTTTGCCACCCAGAGGACATAGCGTCTGTCCATGGCAGAGGAAAGCTTGGTGGCCGGCTCAAGCTGCGTGTCATAAATTGTGCGCACCTCGCGGACCGCGTTCACGATGATGCCGAAGGTGACGTCGTTCACGCAGAGAACGATGATACGGGCATCCTCCGTCAGCGGAGTTGTGGGCATGCCGATTTTGAGCTGCATATCGAAGACGGGGACAATCGTTCCCCGCAGATTGATAACCCCGCGGATATACATCGGCGCGTTGGGAACCCTCGTGATGAACGACGGAACCCTCACAATCTCACGGACGATATTCACGTCCACGCCGAAATTCTCCCTTCCCAGCGTGAATACGAGGTTGATATGCTCCTCCCCAAGGGATTCGACATCAATATCCTTAAGGTCCTGTTGGGGATTGTTGACAACTTCCACGTTCTCAGTTTTAACCTGCTCAGCCAAAACCCATTCGCCTCCTTACGGAAGCTTTGAGCTTCCGTTCTTCCGCGCCGGTGGGGCGGAACTTCTCATTTATTCTATGACTTATTATAGCGCATATTTAGGGATTGGGGAGGAACTTGCGGCCCGGCCCTGCTCACCGGCCGGGCAAAACCTCTCCCATCCAGTAGTAACCCCAGGCCGTGGCCTGCTGAGAGAGGACGGGCATGTCCTCCTCGTACCAGACAAACTGGTTGCGTTTCACCATCCGAGTGATGTTGTAGAGTTCCCTCCTCAGCGCGCTCAGCGGCGTCTCGGATTCCCGGGGCGATACCTGATACCAGCTCTGCCCCGTCCAGACGTAAATCATCCGGGGGGAATTTCCCTTCCATGCCACGGGGGTGGAGGGTTTATGCAGAACGCCGATGCGGTCCACACTGGCCTTCCACGAACCGATGGCCATGAAGTGTGTGTTGTAGGTCCAGTCGGGAATCCATGTAGAATGTGTCTGGCCCTGAGCAAGGGTTGAGAGGGGAGGGGCAGGCTGACGGACAGTCATCGTCTCCGTGTTGGGCAGGCTGCGGAGCGAGGATATCTGTGCAGGCTGCACCCATGGAGTGATGCCCGCCATGGAGGGGACAACGGACCCCACAATATAGTTGGTCGGCGTCAGGCTGGGACCGTTGGAGGTCCCGTAGACCCAAACCCCGTCAGGGTTCTTCCGGACCGGGTAGCCGTCAAAGGTGACGTACCAGTCCTTGGGCATATTATAGGGACGGCAGACATAGAACGTCATCCCCGCGTAGGTCGGCTGGGCGACCAGCAGGGGCTCCGTTACGTAAACCTTCGCCCCGGCCCCCGTGAGAGGCCACAGGCCAAGAATCACCAGAATCAGGACAGATAACCGGCGCAAAGAATGTGACATCATGCTTCCCTCCTCAGTAGGCAGGCCAGGAAGGCCGCAGCAGGGTTATCTGCCCCATCCAGGCGTATCCCCACTTTGCCGCGCAGCGAACCAGCGCAGTTGTGTCCTCTGCGCGCCAGTCCCCCCCGCTTTTGTTTATCCGGAGGGTCAGATCATAGAGCTGGCCCTTCAGCACGCTCAGGGGGCGGGCCCACTCTCCCTCTGTTGTGATCTGGTGCCAGCGGCTGCCCGTCCAGACATAAATCACCTTTGGATGATCCCCGCGCCACGCCACCGGGGCGGCTGGCTTGCTCAGAACCCCGATGCGGTCCACGCTCTTTTCCCACTTCTCAATGGCGAGGAAGGCGGGATTCCGGAGCCAGGCCTGAGAGGAATAAGAGGCCGGATAGGGAAGAAGCTCAGGCGCAGAAGTCTCCGGCACGGGGAGAGAGGCCACGGGCATCCTCTCCGCGGGCGTCAGGCCCAGAAGGGAGGGGACCACGGACCCCACGATGTACTCCGTCGCAATGCAGGCGGCCCCGTCTTTTGAGCCGTAGCGCCACACGCCGCCGCTGTCCCTGTAAACAAGGTAGCCGTCAAAGGTTGCGTACCAGTCCTGGGGAACGCCGGCGGGCCGGTAGACGTAGAACTGCATCCCGCTGTAGAACGGCTGGGAGACCAGAAGCGCATCCGCCCCCAGAGTCTCTCCGGCGAGGGCCAGCAGGCCGATTAGGCTGAACAGTGCGAGGCGAAGTCCCCTACGCATTGCCATTATCCTCCTCTGAAGGCTGGCTTTGCTGCGGAGGGGTTTCCTTTTCCACGGACTCCTTCTGTCCCACAGGAGGCAGAGGCCTGGTTTCCAGCCTGTCCTGTGGAACCTGCCCCACAGGAGGCAGGTACTCCAGGCCCCGTTTGGGCGGAGTCTCGGGCTGGGGCTTTGGCGGTGTTTCTTCTTTGGGCGGAGCCGGGGGCTCCTGGGCCTTGACCGTCGGCTGAGCGGCCGCCGCGGGCTTTTTGGGAGCGGCCTTGCGCGATGAAGATCTTTTCTTCACGGCTTTCTTTCTGGGGGCCGGCTTCACAGCCGCCGCTTTCTGCGGTTTGGAAGCGGGCTGGACTGCCGCGGCGCGCGGAGCCGGCTGCGGCGGCTGGTACACAGGGTCCGCGGTCACCGGAGACACCGCCGGCGTTCCTCCTCCCGGGATGGAAGGCGGAACATAGACGGGGGTTTCCTCGTCCCTGCCGGGGACAATGCTGTTCATGGTTGGCGGGACGTACACGGCGGGGTGCCATGCGTCTCCATCCTGAGGCATGGCACCGGGCTCCGGGGGAATATAGGCGGGAACCCTGGGCAGCTCAGGATCAGGCGCCGGACGGGAGGGCCGCTTCCGTGCCTGCGGGGAATCCGGCGGAATGATGGTTACGCTCCGTCCCGGCGTCCCCATGACGTTGTCCGTGGGCACAGGGTAGACCCGGGCGGGCCGTCTGGGATCCCACAGCGGCGTCTTGTCTCCGCCGTTGGGGTAGGTGACGACCCGGGACAACGGCTCAAAAGTGGGATCGCACTCCACGGCCTTTGAGTAGAAGTACTGTGCTTCGTAGAAACGCCCCGTCTTCTCGTGGCACATTCCGTACCAATACCATGCGGCGGCGCTGCGCCGGTTTTGCTGCACCGCCCTCTGCAGCCAGGGCTGGGCCGCCGAGTAGCGTTCCTGCTTCATGAAAGCAATCCCCCGGTCCAGTGCACTGACAGGCGCGGGCTTGGGGGCCGGTTTTGCTGCTGTCTTTTTCACGGGCCTGCTGGTCCTCTTTTTGACGGGCCTTGGGGCCTTCACTCTGCGCACCGATTTTTTGATGGGTGCGGGAGGTTCGTTATTTGCCGCGGTGTTCCCGTTCGCCAGAGCCTCTCCTGAGAAAAGGAGGCTGACCAGCGTCAGGACTGCCAAAAACGGACTTTTTCTCGCAAGCATCAGAGGATTCCCTTCTTTCCCGACCGCGAGACGGCGGTCTTCTTAATCACCATATCCTTCAGGCTTATGGGCTCCTTCTTATTATCCTTGACGACGCGGACAACCGCGTTTTTCTCGTAGACTTTGATGACCTTCACCTGACCGATGACCTCCGGCAGGACAACCACCGGCTCATCCGGAACGACGGTCACGTAGGTGTCGCTGCGTACGACGTCCAGCACGTCGCCCACCCGCACCGCATCCCCGCCGGGCGTCGCCTGACTGCCCAGAGAGATGATGTACTCCCGGCGGCGTCGCCTGGAGTTGGCCGTGGGAGCCAGAATATATCCCACCGTGGAGAAGTGGGGGGAGAAGTTGTCCTGCGCCATGAGGGCGGAGCTGGGATCGTTGCTGTGTATGGCGTTTGTCACCTGGGCCATCGACTGGTTGTATACTTCCTCAATGGCGTTTTTGAACGCCTGCCAGTGTGATGTGTTCCGGAACTGGTTCCAGGTGGGGCGGCTCATCTTCTGCCCCTTGTAGCTCGACTGAGTCAGGCCGAACAGGTCCAGGCCGTTCTCAAAGGGGATGGGCAGACCGGCGACCGCCATGTCCAGCCAGAAGATGTCCTCGTCGGAGTCCAGGGTGAAGCGTTTGTCCCGTCCCTCCGTGGTGCGCGTGGCAATCTGCCGCACGTTGGCGGTATCGAAGACCCGCAGCCTCAGACGCACCCTTCCCGTCTCCATGGTGCCCACCACGTGCTTTTCCTTTAAGATGGCGTCGTAGAGCTCCATCTGTATGGCCATGTCGTCCCCCCGCCGCCCGCCGGACAGCCAGCGGTTCATCCCTGCCTCGTCCAGCACGCGCACATCGATGAGAGGCGAATGCTTGAAGAGGGATTCCAGATAGTCCGACATTTTCTGCTCCAGCACGTTGTAGGGATAGTACTTGCTTTCCCAGACTTCCATGCCTGTTGAGTTCAGTGTGGGAAAGATGACAACGGACAGCCGCCGCTGCGCCGGCCAGGCGGGGGACAGCTCCACGGGCTCCGCAGGACTGGCTGGGGCGGCGGCTGTCCTTTTCACCGCGGACTTCGCGGCCGGTTTTTTCCTGGGGGAAGGAAGTTTCCGGAAGGAATCCTCCACAGGCTCTTTTCCGGGGTAGCCGTCTGCCCAGGCGGCAGGGACACTCTGGAACAGGCCAAAGCCCCACATCATCGCTGGCAGCAATAGCAGAAGAATGGAATTAAATTTTTTTAAGAGAACACCGCGCACGGCACGTCACTCCCAGTTCAAAATACGGCGATGAGAAACGCCATATTTATAGTATAATACAAAGTGCCTCTGAGAGGGGACAATTTTTGAGGGGGAATTCTTTATGGAGAGGTTAGACGTCTATAAGTGCGCCAAGTGTGGCAACATCGTCGAGGTTATGCACGTGGGCGGCGGTGAGCTGGCCTGTTGCGGCGAACCGATGAAGCTCCTGAAGGAGAACACGACGGACGCGGCTCAGGAAAAGCATGTTCCTGTGCGCGAGGGCATGACGGTCAAGGTCGGCAGCGCCGTGCACCCCATGGCGGAGGACCACTACATCGAGTGGATTGAGGTTATCAATGGCGAGCGGGTCTGCCGCCGCTTCATGAAGCCCGGCGAGGAGCCCAGTGCGGATTTCGACAGCGCGGAGGCCGGCGCCAAGGCGCGGGAGTTCTGCAACAAGCACGGGCTCTGGAGTGCAAAGATCTGAAAATCTTTGACCGTCGGCCCTGTTTTAATGGCTGAAGGAGGGGATGGTTCGGGCCATCCCCTTTTGTTGAAATTTTGCAGACTTGGAGAGGGACATGACTTTTTTAACACCTGACTTTAAGCATGAGGACCTGCTGAAGATGGATCCGGAGGATTTGCCTGCCCTTGCCGGTGAGGTGAGGGAACGTATTATTGAGACTGTCAGCAGAAACGGCGGGCATCTGGGCTCATCCCTGGGTGTTGTGGAGCTGACCATCGCCATGCTCCGCCATTTTGACCCTTTTCAGGACCGTATTATCCTTGACGTCGGACACCAGTCCTATCCCTATAAACTCCTCACCGGCCGCGCCGGACAGTTCCACACCCTCCGGCTGAAGGGAGGAATCTCCGGCTTTCCCCGGCGGAACGAAAGCCCCTGTGACCATTTTGATACCGGGCACAGCAGCACCTCGATCTCCGCGGCGCTGGGGTATGCCAAGGCCCGGGATCTTCTGGACGAGAAGCGCCACGTTGTGGCCTTCATCGGCGACGCGGCTCTCATCAACGGGCTGGCCCTGGAGGCTCTGAACTACGTTGATGAGACGAATACGAAGCTCATCATTGTCCTGAACGACAACAAGCATTCCATCAGCAACCGCGTGGGGGGCTTCTCGACGATGCTGGCGCGCCTGTCGGCCAACACGTCCTATAACCGGATCAAGACAGCTATCAAGGAGTGCTGCAGGATCCTTCCGGCAGGCGATGCGCTTCAGCGGAGCCTTGAGGGCATTCGCGACCAGATTAAGAGCCTCGTGAAGCCGGAGAATATGTTTGACGATCTGGGCATCAACTACTGGGGCCCCTTTGACGGACACGATATCCGCTCCTGCGGGATGATCTTTGAGCTGGCGAAGAACTACGAGCACCCTGTCCTGCTGCACTTCAACACTGTCAAGGGAAAGGGAATGGCCGAGGCGGAGGCGAACCCGACGAAGTATCATCAGCTTTCCCCCCGGTCTCAGGGGGCCCCTGCCGCTCCGCGGCGGACCTGGAGCGAGGCGGCGGCCTCCGCGATGGAGGAGCTGGCTGCGAAGGATCCGCACATCGTCTGTTTCACAGCGGCGATGGCCACGGGCGTGAAGCTGGATCACTTCCGGTTCCCCGACCGGGTTTTCGACGTGGGCATCGCGGAGAGCCACATGCTCACCATGGCCGCGGGGCTTGCCGCCGGGGGAATGCGTCCCTGGGTCTTTATCTACTCGACCTTCCTTCAGCGGGCCATGGACCAGCTCGTTCACGATATTGCGCTGCAGAATCTGCCCGTTGTCCTGATGGTGGACCGCGCAGGCCTTGTGGGGTCTGACGGTGAAACACATCAGGGGCTTCTGGACATTCCCTGGGCGCGGTCTGTTCCCAACCTGGAGGTTTACTCTCCGGCCGACGAACCCGCCCTGCGTCAGATGATGGATTATGCCGCGGGCCGAAACGGCCCGACGCTGATCCGTTACCCCCGAGGCGGTCTGCCCTCCCGTATCTTCACGCCCTCCGGGGAAGAACCCCTGCAGAACATGGGGACACTGCGTGAAGGGACAGGCTGGGCGCTTCTGGGGCACGGAGCGATGATCCCCCTGCTGACCGCAGCGGGGGAAGCGGCTCAGGCGGAGGGGCTGCCCGCTCCGGCGGTGCTGGATATCCGGCGGTTGAAGCCCCTGGACCTCGACGCACTGGATGCTGTTTTGCGGCGCTTTCCGCTCATCGGCGTGGCGGAGGAGAATTACCTCGCCGGAGGCGTGGGAGAGGCCGTCGCCCTGCGCATCGCGGAGACAGGCTGCGGGGCTCTGCTTCGTCGTTTTGGCGTTCCGGACGTCTGTGTTCCCCAAGCCACGACGGAGGAACAGCGGGAGCTTTACGGACTGACCGTCGAAAACATCCTTGAGACCTTCAGACCGCTGCTGGCTGCTGTCAGGGAGAAGCGATAAGGCGGTCCGGTCACGGACAGCGGGAGCCTCATAAGGGGGCTCCTGTGTTTTAGAAGGGGTTCCCCCGGGGAGCCTTTATGCAGGCGGATAGAGGAGAAGGGGAGGAGAGCGTGGCGGCAAAATCGGCAGGGAACTCATCACAGGGAGCGGCAGGAACCCCCCAGCGGGGGCGGGAGCGGCTGGACAAGATAATGGTTGACCGCGGGCTTGTGGAAACGCGGAGCCGGGCTCAGGCCCTGATTATGGCGGGCAAAGTGCGTGCCGGCGGTCAGCCTGTCACGAAGGCGGGGACGCCTGTCCCCCTTGATGCGGAGATATCCGTGGATGAGGGGCAGCGATGGGCCAGCCGGGGGGCTTATAAGCTCCTGGGGGCTTTCGATGCGTTCCCTTCCCTGACGGCGGAGGGCCGGGTCTGCGTCGACATCGGAGCCTCGACGGGCGGCTTCACGGATGTTCTGCTGGACCGTGGGGCGCAGAAGGTCTACGCTGTGGATGTGGGGTACGGACAGCTTATCTGGCGTCTGGCCTCCGATGAGCGTGTCGTCGTGAAGGACCGGACAAACGCCCGTAACCTTGTGGCGTCGGACTTCGGGGAGGCCGTTTCGCTGGCCGTCTGTGACGCCTCCTTTATCTCCCTGAGGCTGATTTTGCCTGCCATTGACGGGTTTCTTTCGCCGGAGGGCGAGGCCGTTGTTCTCATAAAACCTCAGTTCGAGGCGGGGCGTGAGCGCATGAGCGGAACGAAGGGCGTCATCCGCGACCCGGCGCTCCACGCGGCGGTTCTGGGCGAAGTGACGGACTTCATCCGGGAGGAGACTGCCCTGAACGTCGCGGGGCTTACGTGGTCACCCATTCTGGGGCCGGAGGGCAACCTGGAGTTCCTCTGCCATCTGACGCGGGACGACCGGGATTTTGCCTTCAGTGTGGAGGAAATTGTCTTTGCCGCCCATCAGGTGCTGAAAAAATGACGCACACCGCAGGAAAAAAATTTGATGCAGTGTGAAATTTGCCGGAAGAGTCAAATAAAATGCAGCGGGCGAAGCCGCAAAAGCTGAGAAGAATCCATGGACGGCGGAGGCCTTTATCCTTGAAGGAGTGCACAGCTGCTCTATACCCTTTGTTATTTTTGCACGTAAGCTGAGGAATTTTTTGATGAGAAATCTGATCAGGGAGAAGGGGAGGTTGTCATGATAGCGCGGACGCTTCTGGAACGGGTGTTCTCTGCCGCGAGCATGGAACGCTGGAATGATCATCCTCACCCCGCCGTCTTCACAGAACTGGGGAAACAGGCCCACAAAATGGCTGCGGCGTGGGTGCTGGGCAAGTGCGAGGAGGACCGGGGCAATGCCGTGGACTGGGAAGCGCTCATCCGGGGCGGCATCTTCGAGTTTCTCTACCGCGTTGTGGTGACGGATATCCGGCCGCCTGTGTTTCACAAGCTGGTGCTGGATCCCGAAACAAAAGCCCGGCTGGACGAATGGGTGGCCTCACGCCTTGAGCCGGACCTCTCTGCCCTTCCGGCTGGAATGGGGCGGGCCTTTCGGGAATATCACCGGGCGGAGGAAAACTCCACGCTGGAGCGGCGTATCCTGAGCGCGGCGCATTACATGGCCACGAAGTGGGAGTTCAGTTTCATCCTTCACTGGAGTGCGGGTATGTACGGCGTCGGGCGGACACGGCGGGAGGTGGAGGCCAACATCGCGGCAATCACCCTGCCCTCCGCACGGAGAATGCTGGATGACCCTGATGGGTCGCCGCTTTGGGGCTTCATATCCATGGTGGGGCAGCTTACCTTTCAAAAGCGGTGGGCTCAGACCTCCCGGATGCCGTCGACCTCCGTGCTGGGGCATCTGCTGTTTGTTGCTGTCACAGCCTGGCTGCTGTCACACGAGGCCGGGGCCTCCCTCCCTCAGGGGCGGCTTTGTCCCCGGCGGATTTACAACAATTTCTTTGGCGGGCTCTTCCATGATCTGCCGGAGGTACTGACGCGCGACATTATCTCGCCGGTAAAGGCTTCCGTTGAGGGGCTGGACGACATGATCCGCCGCTATGAGCGGGAGGCGATGGAGGAACGTATTCTTCCCCTGCTTCCGGCCCACTGGCACAGGGAACTGCGCTGGTACACCGAGGAAGAGTTTACCAATAAGACATGGCACGATGGGGACCTCATTGACCCCATTGAGCGCCACGATGGAGACATTCCCGACGCCCTGAACGAGGACCGTTTCAGCCCCATGGACGGACGCCTGATTGAGCTTTGCGACAAACTGGCCGCCTACCTGGAGGCCTCTGCCTCCATCAGCACGGGCATCCGCTCCCCGGAGCTGGAGTCTGCCAAACGGCAGCTCTACGCCCGCTTCCACGCTTCCCGTGTGTGCGGCCTCCCTCTGGGGTATCTGTTCGAGTACTTCCGCTGAAATACCGGGAAGCAAGGGCGTTTAGCGCTTTTTTCGCGTAACGCCCTTTTTTGTGGTGCGTTTCGTGGTTTTCTTCCTGATG
Organism: Fretibacterium sp.; assembly: GCA_024695065.1. Lineage (GTDB taxonomy): Bacteria > Synergistota > Synergistia > Synergistales > Aminobacteriaceae > JAFUYV01. The sequence continues at coordinate 16,253 of JAILIX010000025.1, forward strand.
GGGGTACTCTTCCTTGGGGTTGAGCCCTTTTTCGAAGGCACCGTTTTTTGGAGGGTCTTCTTTGGGGCCTGCGGGAGAACGAGCCTTGGCAGAGAGCCGGCGCCCTCCTTTAAAAAACCCTTCATCAGCTGAGGAAGTCCCTTGTCCGCCAGGAGCTCGCGTCTGATCTGCGAAGCCCGCTGGGAATCTCCCTGAGGAGCGCTGCCGATCTTCACGCTGTAAAGGTCAAGAAGACGGCACTTCACCTGAGTTGTCCACCGGGAGTCCGGGTATTGCTTCAGAAAAAACTCCAGCACCTCACGGGCCTTCTTCACCTCGGGGCTGGCAAAGGCGTTCAGATAAAGGTCGGAAAGAGACCAGCAGGCAGCCTCCGCGGACTCTGTCCCCTGGCACTCATTGATGAGCCGGCGGAGCAGTGTCTCGCGTTCCAGCGGATCCCCCGACGAACCGAGGCGGTTCAGTTCCACCTGAAGTTCAAGTCCCGTGTTCTCGCGTTCGCTCAGTTCCTCCCCTGCGGCAAGGGCTGGGGGCAAAATTAAAAGGAGGGCAAACGCTGTCCCCCTCAGAAAGATTTTCGGATTCCACTTCAACCCTCAACACCTCCGTAAACCAAAAAAGCTCCAGGAGGAAAACTCCTGAAGCCTTGATTTTTCATGACGGGCGATACAGGGTCCAAACCTGTGACCTCTTCCGTGTGAACCAAAAAGACAGGGTTTTCCAATCCCCGCAATAATCATAACTCTTCACCTGAATAATTGCAAGCACTGATTTTATGCTGAATATCGCTTCTGGCTTTTTCTTCCTTTTGTCTGTTTTTTATAAGGGCCTGTGAGTAAATATCGGGCAACTGGGCGGGACAGCAGGAAAAGCAAGGCTGTCCCTGTGAACCGGAAGGGGGCTGGCCTTTTATAGCTGGAGGGGCGCGACGTTCCTGTGCGTGGTTCTATCCATTTTTGCCTGTGTGTCAGCTACTGGGCTGGGATACCGCGGTTCTATTAATTTGTAAGCAAAAGGTCAGAGATTAAGTCTTAAGACGACCTCGAGGTCCGGCTCCGCAGGGAAGCGGGCCTCGAGGTGGAATGAGCAAAAATTGAGTAACGGAAAGGAAAAGAGCTCAGGAGTTTTTCTCCTGAGCTCTTGATTATTCATGGTGGGCGATAGAAGAATCGAACTTCTGACCTCTTCCGTGTCAAGGAAGCGTTCTACCTCTGAACTAACCGCCCTCAAAAGACGCAAGACAACCTTTCTGTCTCAACCGCTGATTATTATAACAGGCTGCTGTCTTTTGTCAAATTAAAATGTGTTTTTCTCCGGGGCGGCAATCGCAGTTAAAGCGTGACACACTTCTCCGCGTTGTTGATTGCCGCGATAATATCCTGCATATTGGCCAGGACGCCCGTCCCAATGCTGTCTGTGATTCCAAAATGCATGGCGCAGGTGCCGCTCACGAGAATACGCACGTCCTGTGCCTCCAGTGCCTTTAAGTGGTCACAGGTTGAAGTGTTGAAAAGGGCGAGCTTTACCCCCTCATTCATCAGGATGACGGCTTCAGGAGGTGTGGATGCCTTTGTGAGCGTATTCAGAAAGCTTTTCATCAGAATTTCTCCCAGTTCAGCGGGCTTGCTCTCCGCTGAGCTGTCCCCTCCCAGCCTCCTGTTCAGGATGAGAAATGTGGGGCGCGGACGGCGGGCAGGGTACGGAGAGAATTGGCTTCTTCGGGGGCCCACAACGGGGCCCGCAAGTCCCGGCGGAGTCGAAGGGGTTTTTGAGGGGGCGGTCCTCCGCCCGCCGGACCCTGAAGAAGACTCATCCTGAGATCCGAACAGCATCAGCCGGCCGTTGTCGTCCTGTATCTGGACGTTGAATCCCCTGTCCTCCAGGAGCTGCTTGATTTTCAGTGCGGCTGTCGTGTCTTCGGCTGTGACCTGAATTTCCTTCACGCCCTTTTCCAGGGCCTGCATAATCATCGCCAGCGAGTCCGAATCCCCCGCAGCATTGAGCTTTATCATGACAGCAATGTCCCTCTTTCGTCCTGTCTTGCTATAATGATATCATGACTGGGAACAGCGGCAATGGCGGCGAAGGATGACCGGCTCCATTGAAAAGAGGACATGGACCGGCAGGGGCTGTGCCTCAGGGCATAGTTCACAGGGAAAAATCCATAAGTTGAAAATTACCAGAAAGTATTTTTTCATCTGGATTGAGCCTGTCTTTTTCAGTCTCTGAGATTCGGACGAATTTTTGGGAGGAACAGCAGCTAAAACATAAGGATAAGGGCGTGGCAGAATGGGCGTTGAGGAGATCAGAAAGAGAATGCGGACGATTCCGGGCATGGACATCCTGCTTGCGCAGGAGTGGGCGTTGCCCTGGATTGAGAGGATGGGACGGGAGGCGGTCAAGAGGGCCTTCAACACGGAGCTGACGTCCCTCCGGCGGCGTATCCTTGCCGGGGAGATTGAGCCCGGCGATGGGTTCATGGAGCGTGTGAAAGAGCTCTGTCTGTCCTCTCTGGCGGCGGCGGGCAAAGACAACCTGCGCCGCGTTATCAACGCGACGGGGGTTGTCATACACACCAACCTTGGACGCTCCCTCCTTGCGGAGGAGGCTGTGAAGGCAATGACCCGCACGGCGCGGGGCTACTCCAATCTGGAGTATGACCTGAAGAAGGGGGCACGGGGACAGCGCAACACGCATATCGAGGAGCTCCTCTGTGCCCAGACCGGCGCGGAGGCGGGCCTGGTGGTCAACAACAATGCCGGAGCTGTTCTTCTTTGCCTTTCCGCACTGGCGCGCGGCACAGAAGTTATTGTCTCCCGGGGGGAACTGGTGGAGATTGGCGGGTCCTTCCGGGTGCCGGACATCATGGCTTTCTCCGGCGCGAAACTCGTGGAGGTGGGAACCACCAACCGCACTCACCTGGAGGACTACGCCAGCGCCATCACGGAGAACACGTCAATGCTTCTTAAGATTCACCCATCCAACTTCCGTATTGAGGGCTTTACCCTGGCCCCGGAGAGGGAGGATCTGGCGAAGCTGGCTCACGACCACGGACTCCTTTTTATGGAAGACGCCGGCAGCGGCCTTCTTGTGGAGAGCGAAGCCCTGGGACTGCAGGGGGAGACCAGCGTGAAAGCCTGCCTGGAACAGGGGGCGGACATTGTGACCTTCTCCGGGGACAAAATGCTGGGCGGTCCGCAGATTGGGGCCGTTGTCGGAAGGAAATCCGCTGTGGACCGGCTCAGAAAATATCCCATCCTGCGGACGCTGCGTGTGGATAAGCTCACCCTCGCTGCTTTTGAGGCAACCCTGCGTCTTTACAGCCGGGGGGCCCTGGACGATATCCCCACAACCGCAATGCTTCGCCTTTCTCAGGAGACACTGAAGGCTTGTGCGGAGAGTCTGGCGGAAAAGCTGCGGGCACGTATCCGCGCGAAGGTGGAGGTTGTTCCCGTGGAGGATGCGGTGGGGGGCGGCTCCTACCCGGAGAGGCCTCTGAGCGGCTGGGGCGTTGCGGTGAGCGGACACCCGGCAGGAGGAGCCGGGCATCTTCAGGCGCTTCTGCGGGAGCAGGATCTCCCGGCGCTCTGCGGGGCCCGCGAGGATGCGCTGATTCTCCACGTGCGGACGCTGCGGGAGGGGGATGCGGAGGCCCTTGCTGACGCTTTATCCCGGCTTGAGAAGGAGGCGGCGGGACATGGCGCAGAATGCTGACGGGCGTGAAGTATCCCTTGTCATCGGCACAGCGGGGCACATAGACCATGGCAAGACGACGCTGATCTCCGCCCTGACAGGCCTGGACTGCGACCGTCTCATTGAGGAGAAGAAGCGCGGCATCACCATAGAACTGGGCTTTGCTCCTCTCCGGCTGGAGGATGGCCGGGTTGTCAGTGTCATCGACGTCCCGGGGCACGAGCGTTTCATCCGTCAGATGGTAGCCGGGGCCTCCGGCATTGACGCAACGCTTCTGGTTGTGGCGGCCGACGAGAGCGTCATGCCCCAGACCCGGGAGCATCTGGCCATTATGGAACTCCTGGGGGTAAAGGAGGGCCTGGTGGCTGTCACAAAAATTGACCGGGTGGAGGAGGGGATGGCCGGTCTGGTGGTGGAGGACGTGGCGGAATTCGTCCGTGGCACCTTCCTTGAGGGCAAACCCATTATCCCTGTCTCCGGCGTTACGGGTGAAGGGTTGGAGGCGCTCCGGCGCGAGATCGCGGCGCTGGTGGACCGGGTGAAGCCCCGGCCGCGCAGCGGAGCGCTGTTTCTGCCCATTGACCGTGCCTTCCCCATCTCGGGTTTTGGAACGGTCATCACAGGTACAGCCTATCATGGCATTGCCCGTCTTGGGGATGAGATCGAGGTCTTTCCCTCAGGGCGGGAGGGCCGGATCCGCAGTCTGCAGGTCCACGGGCACTCCGTGGAGACCGCCTGCGCCGGGCAGCGTGTGGCGGCGAATCTCTCCGGCATCGCTGTCGATGAGCTCAATCGGGGCGATGTGGTCTGTCACAAAGGAATATACGCCCCAACGTCCTGTTTTGACGCCGTGCTCACGCTTCTGCCCGCGGTGAAAGAGGGGCTGAAACACTGGCAGCGGGTTCACCTCTGCATTGGGACCTCTGAGGTTCTGGCGCGTGTGGCCCTGCTCAAAGCAAAACAGATAACCCCCGGCGGCGAGGAACCTGTGCAGCTTGTCCTGGAGGAGCCTGTGGTCTGCACATCCGGTCAGCGTTTTATCATTCGCTTCTACAGCCCGCTCATCACCATTGGAGGGGGACAGGTGATTTATCCCTACTCCCATAAGCCGAGGGGAGCACAGGCCCGTGCCAGAGTCCTGGCACGCATCGAGGGCCTGAAGACTGCAGACACTGCGGCCCTTCGCCTGGAGCGTCTGACTGCGGATGCCGGGATGCTGGAGGCCTCTGCGGCCGCCATTGCCATTCAGGAGACGCCGGCGAACCTCTCCCAGATTGCTGCCGGGCTGATAAAACAGGAAAAGCTGGTTGAATTGAAGGGAGATCGTCCCCTCTACCTCTCTCCGGCGCGTTTTAAGGAGCTGATGTCGGAGCTGCAGTCCGCCGTGGAACAATATCAAAAGGCATTCCCGGCCGAGGCGGGGCTGCCTCTGGATGAGGCGCTTCGTCAGGTTCCGCTCCCCGATGCAAAGGCCCTGCGTTCACTGGTTGTCCTGATGGCGGAGAAGGGAGCTCTGGCTCTGGATGAGAACAAACTGCACACGCCGGACCATGTGGCAAAGAACGAGGGAGAGTTTCTGAAGAACAGCCAGGCCCTGATGGATATCTGCCGCCGCCGCGGCTGGCAGCTGGCTACGCTTGATGAGGTGCGGGCTGAGATGGGACTTCCGCCCAAGGTCTTCAACGCGCTCGTCCAGAGCATGAAGAACTCCCGGGGGCTTGCTCTTCTGGAGAACACCTACGTCCTGACGGCGGAAATGGAACAGACGATGCTGGATATTCTCCGGGGCATTGGAGAAAGTGTTACGCTGGCCGCTGTGCGGGACGCGACCCAGAGCTCCCGAAAGTTCATCCTCCCCGTTCTTGAGTATTTTGATTCGAAGGGTTATACCCGCCGGGTTGGGGATGTGCGGGTCGTCAGGGGAGACGGCAGAGCTTCGCAGAATTAATTTTAATTTTAAGAGAAAAATATCGGGTCCCCCCTGCGGACAGACGAAAAAACCGGGAGCCATCAATCTCCCGGTTTTTTTGCATTGCGTCGTAAAGACCCGTTTGCTGACAGTCTCCCAGCCGTTTAAAAGGGGGACTGTGTCTGAGGATGTTTTTATCTGGATGCCTTTTTTGACACAGATTTCAGGACGTTGATGACGTCCCTGCTGTCCCTTTCCAGGGCCCAGTCAAGGGCCGTCCTGCCGGTGTTGTCCTTTGCGCCGAGGTCAGCCCCGGCCTGCAGCAGAAGTGAAACCGCCTCAGGTCTGTTGAACATTGCGGCCAGTATCAGTGCCGTTTTGCCGTGCACGTTCTTTGCGTTGACATCTGCCCCGCACCTCAGAAGAAGGGAGATGACTTCAGGGTTTTTATTGCTCAGGGCGGCCAGTATCAGCGCTGTCCCTCTGTTCTCATCCCTCACGTTGATCTCGGCTCCGGCTTTCAGGAGGAGGGAGAGCACCTTGGGGTTGGTATTTCTCCAGGCGCACCACATCAGTGCAGTCACGCCGTCCCAGTCCTTTGCATTGACCTCGGCGCCGGCATTCAGCAGCAGGGAGATCACTTCAGGGCTTTGATTCCTCTCAGCGGCCCACATCAGCGCTGTCCAGCCGCCGCTGTCCCTTGTGTTGACTTTCGCTCCGGCCTTTAATAAAAGAGAGGTGACTTTTGGGTTTGGATTTTTCCAGGCGGCCCACATCAAAGCCGTCCTGCCATATTCGTTGGCTGCGTTTGGAGTGGCCCCCTCCAGCAGCGCAATCAGAACCTCCCGGGGGGATCCTCTTCCGCAAAGCCCGATAAAATCTTCATCCGGCATCGCGGCCCATACTTCTTCAGACACAGGCGCCGCCGCCGTCAGGCAGAGGGCCAACAGTACACTCAAAAAGAACTTTTTCATGTTGTGTCGTCCCTTCATTCTTAAATGTGTGTGTCTATATTACCATATGCTCCAGAACCGGCACTGCGGGGCATGGCGCCGATGTCCTCCTGGCTGCGGCTGCGTCCGGGAGCAAAACATTATAAACAGGACCCCCTTTTGAGCGGGGGCCCCGTTGCTGCAACTCCTCTGTTCTATCCCAGGGTGTCCCAGGACTGAGCTTCCTCGTCATTGTCGTGCCCGGACTGATAGAACACCTTGGGCACGCCCATCACCACCAGGCCGGACTTCGGGTCCACGTAGTAATTTTTCGCATCCGCCTCCGGGTCCTCTCCAATAACCGTCCCGTCAGGGATGATGTTGTGGCCGTCGATGATTGCCCGCTTGATGCGGCAGTTCTTGCCGACGACAACGTCGTGACCGATGATACTCTCTTCGATAATGCTCCCGGCCTGAATGAGGCAGTTCCGTGACAGAACGGAATTCCTCACATCCGCCCCAAAAATGCGGCCTCCCTCTGAGAGTAGCACCCGGGAGATTGAGCAATTATATCCGCTGTCGGGATAGCAGTAGGAGGGGGGATCCCCAAAGGAAACCGTGCGGATAGGCCACATGGGGTTGTAGAGTGTCATCTCAGACTCATGGCTGATGAGCTCCATGTGTGCCTGCCAGTAGGCCTGAAGCGTACCCACGTCGCGCCAGTAAGGCATATCCTTGCGCCACTGGTGTGCCCCCTCCGTATCTGTGTTGGGGTGCGGGATAACGTTGGTCGAGAAGTCATAGGCGCAGACTTTCATCCCTGCTGCCACGAGCTTGGGGATGATGTCCTTGCCAAAATCGTGGCTTGTCTCCTGCATGGAGTCGTCGTTCAGCGCCTCTTCCAGGATTTTTCGCTCAAAGATATAGTTCCCCATCGAGACATAGCAGAAGCCTGGCCGTCCGGGGATCTCCGGCGGATTTTTGGGCTTTTCCATGAACTCGATGATGCGGCCGTTGGCGTCGGTCTTGATGCAGCCAAACTGGCTGGCTTCGGCAGCCGGCACAACGTTGGCCGCGATGGTGACGTCCGCATGCTGGGCCATGTGCCATTCCAGCATCTGGTTGACATCCATCTTATAGATGTGATCCGCCGCAAAGATGCACACACGGTCCGCCCGGTAACGGGAGATGAGGTGCGATGCCTGGAACACTGCGTCCGCTGTCCCCTGGAACCAGTGCTCCCCGCTCCACATCTGCGCGGGCACCAGCGTGACGAAGAAGTCTCTGCCGCGCATGGCTCCGCCGAACTGCCAGCCGCGCTCAATGTGCTCATTCAGGGACTGGCTCTTGAACTGCACAAGGACATAAATGGAGTAAATGCCGCTGTTGACTAGGTTGGAGAGGGCAAAGTCGATGATGCGGTACTTTGCGGCAAAGTAAACAGCCGGCTTCGCCCGGTAGCGCGTCAGAGGCATCAGCCTCTCCCCCTTGCCGCCGGCAAGGACGATTCCAAGTACCCTTCCGTGCTTCCCTACGTACATGCGATTCTCCCCTTTATCTCTGATTTGGCCCCGCCCGCGGAAGGGGCTTACCGTCCATGGGCGGGAACCACAGAAAACTCACAGGTGCTTATGCTGTCATATCCTGGTACAACGTCTTGTAGAGGTCGGCGGAACGGTTCCATGTGAAGTCCTGCTCCATGGCGCGTGTGACGATCTTCTGCCACTCGGCTCCGTCCCGATAACGTTTAATAGCCCTGGTGAGTGCCCAAAGCATCCCGTCCCGGTCGCAGGTCTGGAAGGTGAATCCATCTCCGCCCTCCGGGGAATCCGCGTCGGTGACCGTGTCCCTCAGTCCGCCCACCTCGCGCACCACGGGGATGGTCCCGTAGCGCATGGAGATCATCTGAGAGAGGCCGCAGGGCTCGAACACCGAAGGCATGAGGAAGATGCTCCCCCCTGCGTAGAGCAGGTGAGACAAGGGCTCATCGTAACCCCTGAAGAATTTGATGCAGTCCGGATGGGCCTCAGCGGCCTGAGTCAGACCGTTCTCCAGCCAGTCCTGCCCGCTTCCGAGGAACACGAACTTCGCTCCCAGAGTGGGCAGGACATCCATTGCCTCCAGAACGAGGTGAAAGCCCTTCTGCTCCACCAGCCGGCTGACGCAGACCACAATGGGATCCTGCGTCTTGACATCAAACCCCGCCTTTCTCAGCAGCTCTTCCCGGCAGCGGTTCTTGCCCTCCGGGTTCTTCAGTGAAAACTTCTCCGGCGTCATGGAATCCCGCTCCGGGTTCCAGTATGCCGTATCAATGCCGTTGAGAATACCCCGCAGCTTGTGGCGCTGCTGGTAGATGACGCCGGACAGCTCCCGTGTGGACTCGTAGGTCTGTATCTCCGAAGCGTAAGTGGGGGACACGGTTGTGACTGCCGTGGCGGCCACGATTCCCCCCTTCAGCAGGTTGACCTGCCCGTAAAACTCCATTGTCGACGGACTGAAGCTCCAGGGTTCAAGCCCCGAGGCCTGCATGAAGGGATCCGGCTCAAACACTCCCTGATAGGCCACATTGTGCAGCGTCATAACGCTGCGTCCGCCCTTTTGGCGGTAGTGTCGGTGCCATGCCAGGGCGCAGGGAAGGAAAGCAGAGGTCCAGTCGTGGCAGTGGTAGATGTCCGGCTCCCAGTCAATAACCCGATGAAGCTCCAGCGCCTGCATACAGAACACGGCAAAGGGCGAAGCGGTCCAGAAGTTGAGATGCGCAGGGTACATATCTCCGTTGTAGTCCTCAGCCTGGAGGAAGTAGATGGGCACGCCGTCCACCTCAGACCTGATGACCGAAGCCTCACGAAGCTGCCAGTCGTAGGCAGCGTAAACATGCTGGGGCAATATCGTGGTCCTCAGCCCCGCTGCGGCGGCCTTGTCCAGAACACCGGGCCACGCGGGGGTCACCACCCGCACATCCACTCCTGCCTGGCGCAGGGCCTTGGGGAGAGACCCCGCCACATCGCCCAGACCGCCCACCTTGGAGAAGGGGGCAATTTCCGTTGTGACAAACAGAACCTTGACTGCCCCGCTGCTCAGGGGGCTCCCCGCCGGCCCGCTCACCGGGCCTGATTCCTGCCTGCGGGACGGATCCTTTACCGCCCCGCGGTGTGGATTTCCACCTGATCTGCCACCTTTAGACATTCCACTGACATCCCTTTCATGACGCGATTTCTTGCTGTATTTTGTGTGTTACATCCCCCTGAAGTCGATGGAATATGCTTTGGAAGCGTACTCCTTCACCACCCGATGGGTGTTGAAGAAACTGGCGTCCAGCGCGATGGTGTGGCGCATCATATCGACCCATTTGTCATGGTCCTTGTAGTAGGTGGGGATAACCTTTTTCTCCAGCTTATCGTAGAGGTCCACGGCGTCCAGAGACTCGTCGTAGTGGGCGTCAGCCTCTGTCTCCGTCGGTTCCGGCCCGATGGACCAGCCTGTCACGTCCTCAATCCATCCCTCAATCCACCAGCCGTCCAGTACAGAGAAGTTCATAATGCCGTTCATGGCACACTTCATGCCGCTGGTGCCGCTGGCCTCTCTCGGCCGGATGGGGGTGTTGAGCCACACGTCCACGCCCTGAGTCAGAAGCGACGCAATCTCCATGTTGTAGTTGTCGATAAAGACAATGGGAATATCCCCCTCCAACTCCTTGGCCTTGCGGCGAATCTTCTGGAGGATGGCCTTGCCGCCGTCGTCGTGGGGGTGAGATTTGCTGGAGAAAATGAACTGCACCTTTTTGTTCCCGGCAATCTTCCTGAAGCGCTCCATGTCGTAGAAAAGCAGGTCGGCGCGCTTGTAGGTGGCGGCGCGGCGGGCGAAGCCCAGCGTCAGAATATCCGGGTCAAGCTGTACGCCGTTGGTCTCCAGAACGCGGGCAAACAGGCGCATCTTCGACGCCTGGTGCGCCGTCCACAGCTCGTCCTTGGGAATCGTCAGAGCCTGGACGAGACGCCCGGGATCCTGCTCCCAGCCGGGGATGTGCTTGTTGTATATCTTTCTCATGCCGGAGCTGATCCACGTGGCCGGGTGAATGCCGTTGGTGATCCAGTCCACCGTCTCCATCCTGAACATGGCGTTGCTGACCTCAGCGTGCTTCTTGGCCACCCCGTTGACGTAGCGGCTGTACCGCAGCCCCAGCTCCGTCATGGAGACGCCGGGCATATTGGGCATCATGCGGCGGATGGTGGACAGGGCGTCCGGCGGGAAGACCTGGTCGATAAGGCCAAACTCAAAGTAATCATGTCCTGCCGGGACGGGCGTGTGCGTGGTGAATACCACCTGATCGCGGATCTTCTCGGGATCGTAATAGCCCTGCTCGCGCATGAGCTCCAGAGTGAGGAACCCCGCGTGACCCTCGTTCAGATGGAAAGTGTCGATATTCATGTAGCCCAGATCACGCAGCATACGGAGACCGCCCACCCCCAGAATGAACTCCTGACACAGGCGGTAGCGGTTGTCGCCGCCGTAGAGGTACCAGCAGAGCTTGCGGTCATCCGGGTGGTTGGGTTCGATGTCCGTGTCCAGGAAATAGACAGGCAGAGGATACCCCGTGGCCCCAATGAGTTCATAAACCCACACGGCCACCTGGATCTCCCGCCCCTGAATGGTAACCTGAATGCGGTTGGGGAGCAGTGTCAGCTCCTTGTTGGGGTCCCAGATCACGGGCTTTTCCTTCTGCCAGTCGTCCGAGTTGAACTCCTGAACGAAATACCCCTTGCGGTAAAGCAGTGTAACGCCCGCCATGGGAACCCCCAAATCCGCGGCGCTCTTCAGGATGTCTCCGGCCAGGACGCCCAGTCCGCCGGAGTAGGTGGGAATGGATTCCTTCAGTCCCACCTCCATAGAGAAATACGCCACGGGACGGAAGGCCGGGTCGTTTTCCATCAGGGTTCTGAGCGAATTGCCGAGGTCGCTGCGGTGCAGTCGCTGTATCATTATATCGAAACTCCTTCCTGCCCCCGCGAAGGGGGTTTCTGCCGTCCCCAGAGGGGCCCTGCTGTGCAGAACGTGGTGCGTGCCCCACATAGGCACACAGCACCTTGTTAAATTATCTCATAAATTTACTTTTTCCACCACAGCCGGATTCTCCAAACGACTTTATAGGCCGCAGGGATAGAAATCATGGCCAGCATTCCGCCCGCGATGAGTCCCCCGATGGCCACCACGGCAATGGGCAGCTTCATCTCTGAGCCGCGCCCCGACGACAGCAGGGGGATCAGAGACATGACGGACGTGACTACCGCCATCAGCAGGGACTTGAACCGCACATGACAGGCCTCCTCCACCGCCTCGTAGGGGTGTCTGCCGTCCTTCCGCAGGACCTCTGCGTAATCGATGACGACGATGGCGTTGTTGACCACCATGCCCACCAGCATAATCATGCCGATGAGCGCGAAGATGGAGATGTTTACCCCTGAGATGAGCATTGCCGGAACGACGCCGATAGCCGCCATGGGCACCGTGAACAGGATGATCGCCGCATATACCCATGACTCCAGGATGGAGGCCACCACCAGGTACGTTACCACAATGGCAATAACCATCGTGCGGATGAGCTCGATGAAGTTCTCCGCCATGTCCTCCTGCTCGCCGCCGAAGTTGACCGCTACCCCTTCAGGGATACGGCCCTCCGCTTTCATCTGTTCCACCACCGCGCGCATTTTTACGTTGCCCTCGCCTGCTGTGATATAGCGCACACTTCCGGTCACAACGACAGCCCGCTGGCGCTCCACACGGCGAATCTCCGTCGGTGCGTCGCTCCAGGCCACGTCAGCCATCTCGTCCAGAGGCACGAGGCCATAACCCGTCATAATGGGCAAATCATGGGCCGTGAAAATGTCGCTGGCCTTGCTGCGCTCAATCCGCGCCTTGATGTCGTACTCATAGCCGCCCTGGCGGAATTTTCCCGCGTCGCGGCCGATCAGATAGCCCCGGATGATGCTGGAGAGATCAGAAATGTTCAGTCCCAGCGGCGCCAGACGCCACCGGATAGGATGAATCTGAAGCTCCGGCTTGCCCATTTCCATCTCTGTCCGGAGGTCCCGAACCCCTGGCACGTTCCTGCCCCGGGCGCGGATTTCCTCCGCGACGTTGTAAAGCAGGTTCAGGTCCTCGCCCTTCACCTGAATTTCAATGGGATTGCTGAAGCCGCTTCGTGTGGCTGCCGTCTGCGTCTGCACGCCCGGCAGCGTTGCAAGCCATGGACGAATTTTGTCCGCCACGAACTCCGACGAGGGGCGTTTGGGGTCGTTGTTCATGTAAAGGGCAATCTGCGCCTCATTGATGGCCTGGCTGCGCATGGAGCTTGCGACTGTCGAAACAACGTTGCGGATGTACTTCCGCTCCGGCAGTGTGTTGATGAAGTCCTCCACCTGATAAACCATGTCCATGGTACGGGCTATGGAGGAGTTGTTGTCCAGCGTCAGAGTGATGCGGATTGTGCCGTCGTCCATAGTGGGGGTAAACTGTGTCCCCAGGAACCCGCCCAGTTTCAGCGAGCCCCAGGTGGCCAGAACCGTGAGCAGGACGGTGGTCATCGGGAACTTCATCGCCAGGTGCAGCACAATGAAGAACAGGTCCCGGAATCCGTCGAAAAACCAGTTCCACCAGCCCGTCAGGATTTTCCCGACCAGGGACAGCTCGCCGGTGTCGCCGGGGCGTTTTTTAATCCTTGCGGCCAGGCAGGGGGTTACCGCCATCGTCACCCACAGGGAGAACACCGTGGCATACACAATCGTCACGGCGTAGGGTTTCAGGAACTGCCCCGCGATGGTGCTCATCAGGGCCACAGGCATGAACACGCCGAGGTTGGTCAGAACGCCCGCCAGAACGGACATCGATATCTCCAACGTGCCCTCCTCCGCCGCTTCAAAGGGTTCGTAGCCCATGTCGCGGAAGCGGTAGACGTTCTGGATAATCAGAATCGCGTTCATGACCAGCGTGCCCATCGAAAGCGCCAGCCCCAGGGTGCTCATGAGGTTCAGTGTGTAGCCATGAATCTGGAGCGGAACAAAGGTCGCAGCGAAGGCCACGGGCATGGAGAACGCCACGATGAAGGTTGCCGAAAAGCGTCCCAGGAACAGATAAATCACCAGTGCCGTCAGCGCGATGCCGATGGCCGTGTCCCGGATGATGTTCTTCACCGAGGACTCGACGAAGGACGTATCGTCGTGGGTGTACTGATACTCAAAGTCCGGGAAGTTCTTCATCTCCCGGGCCATGAGACGTTTTATCTCCTGTCCTGCCTTCACCACGTCCGCGTTGGACCGCGGGCTGATGCGGAGCTGAACCACGGGATGCCCGTCCGCCCTGGCCAGGGCGCGCTGGTCGGCCTCCGCGTCCAGCACCTCGCCCAGCATGGAGAGACGCACCGGAGTTCCTGATTTTGTAGGTATCAGGATATTCTCCAGCTGCTCCACGTCGTTGAACTCTCCCATCAGACGGAGAGAAACCTCATCTTTTTTCTGCGTGATATAGCCGGACGGTGTGGTCTCGTTGTTGGAGGAGACCACGTTGCACACCTGAAGATAACTTATCCCGTAGTCGCTGAGGGCTGCGGGGTCCAGCATGATCTGCACCTCTCGGTCGCGTCCGCCCGTTACGTCCACGCGCCCCACGCCTTCCACGCGCGCCACGATGGGCTGTATCCTGTCCTCAATGATTTTCTTTGCTGTCTTCTCCGGCAGGCCCGACGTGAAGGAGATGATCAAAAAGGGCTGGGAGCTGAGGTCGAACTTTGATGAGACCGGCTCCTTGGCGTCTTCCGGCAGGTCGGGAACCTTGGCCTTGACCTTGTTGTTTACGTCCACCAGGGCCAGGTCCGGGTTGGTGCCTGACTCCATTTCAACGGCCACCATGGAGGTGCCTTCGACGGAGTAGGTCTCAATCGTCTTGAGTCCCTCCAGGTCCGCCAGAGCATCCTCCAGGGGCTTGCTGATGAGCTGCTCAATTTCATTGGGTCCCGCCCCTGTATAGGTGGTGCGGACAAGGACGAAGGGCAGTTCCACGTTGGGATAAAGTGTCACGCCCAGCGTGAAGTAGCTGCTGATGCCCAGCAGAATCCATATAATGACAGAACACCCCGTGAAGACGGGGTGGTAGATGCAAAAACGGATAAAGCCCCGCATATTATCCGCGGGCCTCCTGAACCCTTGTACGGGATGACTGCGGAGCCTCCGCCACGCCGGCATTCTCGGGTTCAACCGTCCGGGCTGCACGGCTGGGCTTTGAGATGTCCACCCCGTCGTAAAGCACGCGATTGCCGCTGACAATCAGTTCGTCCCCGGCCTTCAGGCCCGACGTGACGATGACCTGTCCGTCCCGCCCCTCGCCCGTGGTGATGGGGATGAGCCTGGCCACAAACCCCGAATCAGATTTGACGGCAACGTAGACGGACTGCGTGTCGCCGCGATAGATGACGACGTTTGAGGGAATGACGATGACATCCGCCTGGTGCTCCACCCGGAACCGGCCCTCAAGGTAGGTGCCGGGCAGAATGCCGCTTTCCGCCGGCAGACCCACCACAACAGGGTACAGGCCGGAGCCGGACTGCGCCTCAGGGCTGACACGCTTCACCCATCCTTTGCTGGCCGTGCCGTCTACAATAATATCAATGGGCGTGTTCTTGTTGATCTTGGAGATATCCTTTTTGGAGACCATCAGTTCCGCCTCCATCACATTGGGGTCCACGATGGAGAGCAGAACAGCCCCGGCCTCCGCAATCTCTCCCGGCTCCACGTTGCGGGCTGAGACGATGCCGTCGATGCTGGCCTTGAGCTCCGTCCTCTGGAGCGTGGACTGGGACCCCTTCAGCATGGCTTCGACGGACTTCAGCGTCGCGTAGGCTGAATCCACTTCCGACTGGGAAATTCCGCCCTTGGACTTCAGTTCCTTTTTGCGGTTATAGTTCAGCAGGGCCTCCTCGTAGGCGGTGCGTTCCGCCAGAACCTTGGCGCTCCTGTCTGCCACCTGAAGCGTGATGAGGGTCTGCCCCGCCTTGACAGGGGATCCGATATCCACCTTCACGGCCTCCACAATCTCGCGCTCGTAGGTCTTGACATTTTGAGTGTGGGCGGACTTGGCCTGGCCATAGTAGCTGCGCCACGTCTCCCAGTCCGAGGTCTTCAGCAGCTCTGTTGTCACAGGGTAGACGGGCTTTTCCGTCGTCTCCAGCGAGCGGAGATTGGCCTCCGCCTGATGCAGGCGCGCCATAACCTGAAAGCCGACGCCGACCCCTACGGCGGCCAGAATGACCACCCAGAGCAGAATTCTTGCCTTATTCAGCACTAAAAGCAGTTTCTTCATCTTATATTTCCTCCTTATTAAAACAGCAAGTCCTCAGTTGCGCCGATTATCTTATCAGTAAGTTATGGAGAATCTGTGAATTCCCCCGGTTCCAGCAGCCTGTGAATCAAATCCTGAAACAGACGGGTGTAATCCCGGGATCTTTCCTCCCGTTCAGCCGGGGATAGCTTTTCTATATCCTCCACGTTGCGCCCGAAGAACTGAACGCATAATGACCGGTCCACCGTCCCCATCAGTTTAAGAATGACGTCCACACTCAGGTCGTTCCGCACTGCACCGAGTTTCTGCCCCCGGGCAATCATGGCTTTCTGCCGGCGGATGAGGCGCACCAGCGGCGGGCAAACCTCCTCCACGTGTTCCTCTGTCTCCGGCTCATTGTTCCCCAGGGACAGGATAAGCACCCGTCCCAGTGCCACGTTGGAGGCGAAGAAATCGAACTCCCGCTTGCGGTAGTCCCAGACAGCCGGCCAGAATTCCTCCCGCGTCTCAGGCAGGGGACGCTCCGGGACGGCCTCAAGAACCCGGGTGCCGATGTCCTCCATCACCGCGCCCATCAGGGCATCCTTGTTGTCGAAGTAATAATAGACGGAGCCCTTGCTGAGGCCGGAACGCTCTATAATGCGGTTGTACGAAGCGTTGTCCAGCCCGTAGTCGTTGAACTCCTCAATGGCAGCTTCCACCAGCCTGTGCCGTTTCTCCGGCTTCAGATTGAAACGCTCACGCCGCGTGGATTTTTTGAACTGCCCGCGCCGCGTGACCTGTGCTGTGCTCACCGTGTTCATGACGATGCCCTTCACCTCCTCTGTCCCCACCGATTACAATTTTCAACTTACCGGTTCGACCGCCTGGTCGAATTTATGATTTTGTTATTATATCCAGTTTTCTCTAAAAAGCAAGGGGGAAAAACAGGACCCTGGCGCCCAGGGGGCTGCTTCGTTCTTTTCCCTGATTCATTTTCTGGGCTGCTCCTGAGTTAGGGGGCAGCCGGAGTTAAAGGTGAATAAAGATTAGTAGTTTTATACACTCAATTTGACCTGAAATCCAGAGGCGTTGTGCCTCTGGAGCCCATGGATCCCGGAACCGCCAGATGGGGGCTGAGCGGCGCGACATCAGCCTTTAAGGCCCCCGAGTGGTGAGGGCATGGTCTGACCTCAGCGGCCTTTGGGGCCGAAGTGAAAATAAATTTGACAAAGAGTTTCGTCGGTGATAGACTCCTGAAACGCGTTAAAGGGGACGGCCCCGCCGGACAGGCGGGCCGTCTTTTTATTAAGGGGCATCAGGTTTTACTTTGGAAGGAAGGTTTTTGGCAGTGAACGGTTTAACGATTATTGTTCTCACCATTGTTGTCCTGCTCATCGCCTACGTCTTTTACGGCCGCTGGCTTGTGAAGACGTGGGGCATTGATGAGAACGCGCGGACCCCGGCCTGGCGGTTTGAGGACGGCCAGGACTTCGCTCCCGCGTCGCGCTTCACGGTCTTTGCGCATCAGTTCTCCTCCATCACGGGGGCGGGCCCTGTGACGGGTCCCATTATTGCTGCTATGTTCGGCTGGGTCCCGGCGTTCCTGTGGCTCCTGATCGGCGGCGTGTTTTTTGGTGCTGTGCAGGACTTCACGGCGCTGTATGCCTCCGTCAAGAACGACGGCAAGTCGATGGGCCTGCTTATTGAGCGCTACGTCGGCCGGACGGGCCGCCGGCTGTTCCTGCTGTTCTGCTGGCTCTTTACGCTGCTGGTCATTGCGGCATTCTCGGACATCCTCACCGGTACCTTCAACGGCTTCACAGCGGACGGCGGTCAGAACGTGCCAGGCGCTGCTGCAGGCTCCATTTCCATGCTCTACATCTTTGTGGCGGTGGCCTTTGGTTTCTTCATCCGCTGGGTCAAGCCGGGCGAGGGGCTTAAGCTGCTGGTGGGCGTTGCCCTGATTGTTGGGATGCTTGCGCTGGGCATTATGAACCCGCTGTATCTTGATGTTCCCAAGTGGCGTTATGTGGTGTTCGCCTACTGCTTCATCGCGTCGGTGCTGCCGATGTGGATGCTGATGCAGCCCAGGGACTATCTCAGTTCCTTCCTGCTGCTGGGCATGATTGCCGGCGGCGTTATCGGTGTTCTGGCGACGAACCCCTCCATTGACGGGATGCCGGCCTTTGTGAGCTTCACCGTGAAGAATCAGCCGCTGTTCCCCATTCTGTTTATCACTATTGCATGCGGCGCTGTCTCCGGGTTCCACAGTCTGGTGTCCTCCGGCACCTCCTCCAAGTCCATCTCCACTGAGCGTGACATGCTCTCCGTGGGCTATGGCTCCATGCTGGTGGAGACGCTGCTGGGTGTCGTGTCCCTTGTGATTGCCTGCTCCGTGGCCCAGGGCGGCGCGCTGCCCGCGGGAAAAACTCCCTTCCAGATTTTTGCGGGGGCTGTGGGCGGTTTCTTCACGATGTTCGGCCTGCCTCAGAGTGTCTCCGTCGCCATCATGACAATGTGCGTGTCGGCCCTGGCCATGACCACCATCGACTCCGTGGCGCGCATCGGAAGAATGTCGCTTCAGGAGCTGCTTGTCCCTTCCGAGGGACGTGAGATGGGCGCGCTGGCGAAGTTCATTGCCAATAACTACGTCGCGACGGCTCTGACCCTCGCCCTGAGCTACGCGCTCTGCCAGGCAGGCTACATGAGCATCTGGCCGCTGTTCGGTGCGGCGAATCAGCTTCTCTCCGCGCTGGTGCTGGTGTCTCTGGCGGTGTTCCTGCGGGTGACCGGGCGCAAAGGATGGATGCTCTACGTGCCGATGACTTTCATGTTCGTGGTGACCATGACGGCCCTGGCCATGAGCGTCTACGGGATCTTCAGCAAGCTGTCCGGCGGGACCTTTGTGTTCATGGTGGATGGGCTTCAGCTTATCCTCGCGCTGGCGCTGATGACCCTGGCGGTGCTGGTGGTTTCGCACTGCGGCCGCGAGCTCGTGACCGGCAAGCTGGAGGAAAACACGGCCGCCGCAGACTAGCGGACCGGCGTTTCCTATAGAGAAGTCCCCCCATCCCGGGGGGACTTTTAATTATAAATAAAAATTTAAAAGAAAATTCTCTGGCCGGATTCTTTTTCGTGAGATTCCTCTCCAGTACAGCGGTTCTGCGCCTCTGGCTGAAATACGAACAGGAAAATTTTTTTCAGTGTCTTATTATTCCATTTTCTTAAGTTAAATGATATAATCACGATATTATTAGAAGGCGCGTGGAATCAGAATTTTTGCGCACTTTCGGACAATAATAAACATGATTGAGGAGGATTTGATGATGAAGTGCAACAAGGGTTTTCGGGTGCTGTGTCTGGTGCTGGCAGCCTTTATTTCCATGGCGGTGTGTGCTTCTGCGGGTGAGAAACTGAGGGGATTGGAGCAGCTCAAAACGTCGTATCTGGCGGTTCAGCGCGGCACGGTGGGGCAGTTTATCGCTGAGGATCTGCTGGGCGACAAAAAGGGTGAATTGCTGACGACCTATGAGAAGTATGTGGATGCCATCGCCTCGCTCCGGCTGGGCAAGGTCCGTGCCGTGGTGATGGACGAGCTGCCTGCCAGACGTTTCCTGAATGAGGTGAAAGGGCTGGCAATCATGAGTGAAGCCCTGTCGGAGGAGAGCTACGCCATTGGCTTCAGGAAGGGCAACGCGGAGCTTCTCGGCCAGGTGAACAAGATTCTCGCTGAGCTCAAGGCAGACGGAACTCTGGAAGCTATCTTTGAAAAATATCTCACCGGGAACCTCCTGGAAATCAAACCGGAGAGCATCGACATGAACAAAGGAGCCGCAAAGGGGCGCCTTGTTGTGGGAACAGAGGCCGGTTTTGCGCCCTATGAGCTGAAGGTGGGCAGCGGCTACATTGGCATCGATATTGAGATGTGCGCGGCCATCGCCAAAAAGCTGGACCGGGAGCTGGTTATCGAGAACATGAACTTTGATGCGCTGCCCATGGCCGTGTCCACGGGCAAGGTGGACATGATCTGCGCCGGAATCACTGTCACGGAGGACCGCAAAGAAAATATGGATTTTTCCGACGAATACGTAGAGGGCGCGCGGCAGGTTGCAGTTGTGCGTGCGGACGACTACGAGGCCCCGGGGAAGTAGGATGAGTGCAAACGTAAATTCCAGACGTGGTGCAGGCCGCGGGGACGCTGTCCTCGCGGTCTGTGCTGCTGTTCTGCTTTTCCTGCTGTTCCGGTCCGGCTTCTTTACGGCGGAGGCCTGGGACGACTTTGGCCGCCGGTTTTACCAGAACTTTGTCAAGGATAATCGCTATATGATGCTGGTGGACGGCCTGAAGGCAACGATTTTCATGACGGGTTTTGCAACCCTGATAGGGCTGGCCGTCGGCCTCATCCTGAGCGTCATCCGGGTGGCCTATAAGGGGGGCGTTCCCATCCGGTTCCTCAACGCCTTCGCGGAGTGCTACATCACCGTTCTGCGGGGAACTCCGGCGATGGTGCAGCTTCTGATCTGGAACTTCACCATCTTCGCCTCGGCCAGGGACCTCAACACGCAGTATATTGCCATTCTGGCCTTTGGACTCAACTCCGGGGCCTACGTGGCAGAGATTTTCCGCGGGGGCATTGAGTCCATTGACTCCGGTCAGATGGAGGCAGGGCGCTCTCTGGGGCTGTCCTATGGCACGTCCATGCGCTTCATTGTTCTGCCTCAGGCCCTGCGGAACGTTGTCCCCATGCTGTTCAATGAGTTTATCGCCCTGCTGAAGGAGACTTCCGTGGCCGGTTACATCGGCATCGATGACCTGACCCGGGCCGGACAGAACATCCAGGCTCTGACTCTGGAGCACTCCCAGCCCCTGGTGATGGTGGCCATTATCTATCTGGTGATCGTGATGTTCCTGACGGGCTGCGTGCGCCGCCTGGAGCAGTGGCTGGGCCGCAGCAGAAGGGGGTAGGGACAATGGACAACGCAGGCGTCCCGATGATAGAAGTGAGGGACCTTCGCAAGGTCTTTGGAAATCTGACTGTTCTGAATGGCATCAACACGGGTATCCGAAAGGGTGAGAAGGTGGCGGTCATTGGCCCGTCCGGCTCCGGCAAGAGCACGTTTCTGCGATGCCTGAACCGCATGGAAGAGCCCACCTCCGGCGTCATTCGCTTCAAGGGAGAGGACATTACGGCTCCCGGATGTAACATCGACAAGGTCCGCCGCCATGTGGGGATGGTGTTCCAGCATTTCAACCTCTTCCCGCATCTCACGGTTCGCCACAACATCACTCTGGCCCCAACGCAGCTTAAAATGATGAACCAGACGAAGGCGGACAAACGCGCCGAGGAGCTGCTGGCCCGGGTGGGGCTGGCGGACAAGGTGGACGAGTGGCCGGAGCGTCTTTCCGGCGGGCAGAAACAGCGCGTCGCCATTGCCCGCGCCATGGCGATGGACCCGGATGTCCTGCTCTTCGACGAGCCCACCAGCGCGCTGGATCCGGAGATGATCGGCGAAGTGCTGGAGGTCATGAAGGAACTGGCCGACGACGGCATGACGATGTACCTTGTCACGCACGAGATGGGGTTCGCCCGGGAAGTGGCCGACCGCGTGCTTTTCATGGACGGAGGGCGCATCACCGAAGAGGGCTCGCCGGAGGACGTCTTTGATCATCCGAAGGAGTCCCGCACGGTGGAGTTCCTCTCCAAGGTGCTGAGACGGTAAAGGGGAGGGCGTCATGGGAGATTTCAAGGGACTGACCCCGTCTGCGGCGGGGCGCTACGTCGATAAAGTGGTGGCATGGCGGCGTGAGATTCACCGCCGCCCTGAGCTGAGCCAGCATGAGGAGCGCACGGCAGCCCTCGTTGCGGAGGTGCTGTCCGGGCTGGGCCTGGAGGTGCGGCGCGGCGTGGGAGGCCATGGTGTGGTCGGTCTGCTGCGGGGGAAAACCGGCGGCAGGACTGTGGCGCTCCGGGCGGATATGGATGCCCTGCCCCTGAAGGAGGAGACGGGGCTGCCCTATGCCTCGGAAGTGGAGGGCGTCATGCACGCCTGCGGTCACGATACCCACACGGCCATGCTGCTGGGGGTGGCCTGTGCTCTGGCGGACAGCCGCGAGGCGCTGAACGGGAATGTGAAGTTTCTCTTCCAGCCTGCCGAGGAGCTGAACCCCACTGGCGGCGCGCCTGGCATGATTGCGGAGGGGGCGCTGGAGGATCCCCATGTGGACGCGCTCTTTGCACTGCACGTCTGGCCCCGGTATGAGACGGGGACGGTGGCCCTGAAGCCGGGGCCCCAGATGGGGGCGTCGGACCGGCTTTTCCTGACAGTTCACGGCAGATCCGCTCACGGCTCCGCGCCGGACCAGGGGGTGGACGCCATTATGATCGCTTCCCAGGTGGTCTGCGGTCTCCAGAGCATTGTGAGCCGCAGCATCTCACCGCTGGACTCCGCGGTAGTCACCGTCGGCACCATCAGGGGCGGCTGGCGCTATAACGTTATTCCTGACTGCGTGGAGATGGAGGGGACGGTCCGCACTCTCCGGGAAGAGACCCAGGCACTCATGCCGGAGCTCATCACCCGCACGGCCTCGGGCATCGCGGCATCGCTGGGCGGAAGCTGCGACGTAAAGTACGTCAAGGGGTATCCTCCCATGGTGAATGACCCCGCTATGTTTGAGCTGGCGTCGGAGGCTGTCCGCGGGGCGATGGGGCCTGAATCTCTGGTTGTGGTGGAGCAGCCGGAACTGGGGGCGGAGGATTTTGCTTTCTTTGCACGGGAGAGGCCTGCGGTGATGGGCTGGCTGGGCTGCCGTCCCAAAGGGGCGCGCCCGGAGGACACCGCTGTTCTGCACAACACGCGCTTCTGCCCGGATGAGGGCTGTTTCCCCTTTGGAGTAAGCTTCCTTGCTTCCTGCGCGCTGGGTTTCCTGAACAGGGCTGAACTTTAAAAGCCTGAGACACTCCATAAGAACGGGTTCCGGCGGGCATCTGCAGCAGGGCAGGCGCCCGCCGGGATGCATTGAGGGCCCTTCCCAAATCTGTACTCTCGCCTGAAGAATCCTGCAGGAATGGGCACGGCGTCCGGTATTGAGAGTGAGAACGCCCATCTTTCCGTCATTTTTGCTATAATAGAATAAAAAGGACACAGGGGCTTACGCCCCGCACCCGCAGAGCCTGTGCCCGGAAAGGTATGGCGGGCGGTGTGCAGTTGTGCCCTGAGAGTGCTTGTACCCTGTGGGTGCCGGTGCCCTCCAGGTATGAAGAATGGGGGAGCGGAAGATGAGCGAAATCGGCAAACTGGAAAGCAAAACCGTTGCGACGGCGAGCAAGAAGTGGGAAGTTGTTATCTTCATGCTGGGCGACGAAGCCTACGCCATCAACGTCAACAAGGTTCGTGAAATTCTGCGCTGGACGGGCTGCCGTCCCATTCCGACAGCGGCACCGGCTTTCGTCGGCATCACCACGATCCGCGGGACAACAATGCCTCTCATTGACCTGAGGATATTTCTGGGTATCGAGTCGCCGGTGCCGATGGAGCAGACCAAGGTGATGATTGTGGAGTTCAACGACCTCCAGCTGGGGTTCCTGGTGGACGGCGTGGAGCGTATCCGTCAGGTTAACGCCGACGATCTGGATGCCTCCAAGATGAGGGGCGTCTCGCTGAAGTGGGTGCTCTACATCATTCGCAAGGACGAGCGAAACATCGTGCTTCTGGACTACGAGGCTATTATTCAGGATACAGCGCCGGCGGTGGCCAAGCATATGTTTGATAAGTCCAAAATTGACTCCTTCCACTCTCAGGTGGGGACCGTGGAGGGATTCCACATCCTTGTGGCGGACGACTCGCCGCTGCTGCGCCAGCAGACCTGCGATGTCCTCCAGCAGTCCGGTTTCTCCAGCGTTTATCCTGTTAAGGACGGGGCTGAGGCCCGGGAGCTCCTGCTGAACAAAAGTGAGAATTTCGATCTGCTGGTCTCAGACATTGAGATGCCCATAATGGATGGAATAACTCTGGTGGAGCATCTGCGGGCTGATCCCCGTACAGAGAAAATGCCGGTGATTCTCTTCTCCTCCATCATGGTGAAGGACCTTCTGGACCGTGCGGAACAGCTCAACATTCATCATGTCCTCAAACCGGATGTCTATAAACTTGTAGAGGTTGTCCTCAGCATCTATCAGGAAAAACGCGCAAAAACACACAAAGAGGAATGATGGAGGGGATTCCGCCCCTCATCAACGGCCGATTTTCACGGTCTCCGGAGGAATTTCGATCTTGAGCCGCACTCCGTCTCCGCTGGGACGGAGTTTTGCTTTCTCCGGCCTGGCAACGTTGCCCAGAACGCGCTGTGCGGCGTCAAGCGTGGTGGCGTCCATGGAGTCGAGGAGGCGTTTGCCCCCGCGGTAGATATCTCCAATTAACCCCTTGCCGCCGTCAAATCCTTTTCCCTTTTTTGATTTTTCCCCTTTCAGCTGAGCGTTCAGGTCCTCCGCGGAGAGGCTGGTATCTCTCGGCAGAAATGTCTCCCCTTCTGAGCTGTGCGCTTTGACCCTGTAGGCTGAAAGATCCAGCTCCTTCTTTTTCGCCCCCTTTTGTTCCGGTTCCCGGGTCGTTGACACGGATGGTCTGGAAGCCTGAGGCGAAAGGACCGGCTCTGAGGCGGGGGCCTCTTCCCCACCGTCCTGACGAACCGCCGGCGCGGCAGATTCCTCAGGGGTTGCTGTAACTTCAGGGACCGCAAATATTGTTTCTGCGTGTTCCGGGACGGAAGCTGCCTCCAGTGCCGGAGCTTTTGTCCCCGGTTCGGTCCTCACCCGGGGCAGCACCGTGTTCAGAAGGCAAAGCCATGCCCCGCCCAGGGCCGCCGCCAGGCAGAGGACAATGGACAGCAGCCTTCCAGGATTGTGCTTCTCTTTTCTCTTCAAAGCGACCTGCCCCCTCACGATTTTTCGTTAAATAAGATATCATAAAAAAGGCAGATTTAAAGAACCTATCTTGCTGTAATGGAGGAAGATTTCATGGCATACGATTTTGACAGGATTATTGATCGGCGCGGCACGGATTCCTGCAAGTGGGACAGCGATCCAAGGACGATTGAGGGCGCGGATTATCCGCTGGAAGACGGGCTTCTGCCCATGTGGATTGCGGATATGGATTTTGAGGTGGCGCCGGAGATTAAGGAGGCGCTTGTGCATAGGGCTGAGCACGGCGTCTACGGCTATACCCTCGTGCCGGACTCCTGCTATGAGGCCATTATCAGCTGGATGGAACGGCGGCATGGATGGCGCGTGAAGAAGGACTGGATGCGCTTCGTCCCCGGGGCGGTGATGGCGGGGCACATGGTGATCCAGGCCTTCTGTCATCCTGGGGATAAGGTCATCATACAGACTCCCGTCTACTATCCCTTCTACCGGATGATTTTCAACAACGGAGCCCGGATTTCACGATGCCCCCTGACGCTGAAGGGAGACCGCTATGAGATAGATTTTGAGGAGTTCGAGCGGTGTGCAGCGGACCCGCGGGCCTCATTTTTTATCCTGTGCAGCCCCCACAACCCTGTGGGCCGGGTCTGGACCCGTGAGGAGCTCACCCGCCTCGGCGAGATATGCCGCCGCAACCATGTCCATGTCCTCTCGGACGAACTGCACTGCGACATCATTATGCCGGGGCATAAGCACATTCCCTTCGCGTCCGTCAATGAGGAAAACAGCGCCGGATCCATCACGGCCATTGCGCCCAGCAAGACCTTTAACCTCGCGGGGCTTCAGGCCACGGTCATCATCACCCCCGACCCGGAGCTGCGAAGGCGCCTTGACAACGTCCTGGAAAGCAACAGCGTCTCCCGTCCCAACCTTTTCGCCATCACGGCAATGGAGGCGGCCTATTCCCGCTGTGAAAAATGGGTGGACGAGATGAACGCCTATGTCAGCGGCAATTATGAGTATCTGAAAAAGGCCATGGCCCAGCGTCTGCCAAAAGTGCGGGTGATGCCGCTGGAGGGAACCTATCTTGCCTGGCTGGACTTCCGGGCCATGGAGCCTGACGGGAAAAAACTTCAGCAGCGGATGCTGACCAAAGCGAAGATCTGGCTGGACGAGGGCTGGCTGTTCGGGCCGGAGGGCAGTGGCTTTGAGCGCGTTGTGCTGGCCTGCCCGCGGCGTTATGTGGAGGACGCTGTCGACCGTTTTGCGGAAGCATTCGCAGCGGCTTCGTTGTAGAGAGAAAGCGGGGGTGCCCCAAGAGCCGGGACAGTGCCTGAGCCCAGGGAGGCCGGAGACTCCGTCTTGCCTGTAAAGATGACCTCCGCCTCCATGCCCGTGGACGCGGCGACGGAGGTCAGAATGCGGCGCACGTTCTCGTCTGCCTGGGCCAGAATGCCGTTCCTCAGCGCATGACGGCGCACTTCCTCCATGTCCGTCGTCACCTCACGGTTCTGGTCCTCAAGCCGGATGGAGGTGAAGATTCCCGCGCTCTGGTCGTAGACCTCAAAGCTGTGCATGTCCGCGTAAATATCCAAAATCCGGCTGTGGGGGACCGTGATGCGGACCCGGTTGACGTCAAAGCTCTCCGATACCTCCACATTTGAGAGGTCGCAGCCGCAGACGATGGTGCCGGAGTAGCGCATCATGAACCGGCGGGTAGTGCCGGGGAAATTCATCTGAAGCAGGGGCACCTTCCAGCCCTCGGAGAAGGACACAATGGACTGAAAACGCTCGCGAACCGTGGCCAGCTCATTGACATCCTGTATCCCCGACAGGATGGCTGTGCGGATGGAGCGGTTCTGGTCCGGCCTCCGTCTGCGCACCAGCCACAGCGCCAGGAGCACATTGACGGCCACGGACAAAACAAGAATGAAGACGACGCTCAGAGACATGATTTCTTTGAAGCGGGGGCGGTCGTCAGGTCGCCCGCGATGCGGACTCTTGCCTCCGCCATGGACAGGCTGTGCTGTCCGGCGAGGCGTTTCAGGTCCTCATACTCCGGCGTGCGGCGAAGGAGCTCCGGCCCCATAAAGGCGGATTTAACCGCCATCTCGCCCAGAGAGGTCTGTACTCTGTCGATCTTCCACTTCAGCCTTGAGCGCGTGGCCTCAAGGATACGTACCCCCTGAGAGGTGGTCTCCCTCAGCATAATGACTGTCAGATCCCGTGCCCGGTCCGGCCCGGCCAGACAGCAGAAACGCACGCCCGGACGGCCCTTCTTCATATAGACAGGCTCGGTCCAGACATCCAGCGCCCCGGCTTTGAAAAGGTGTTCGCTCACCGGCTCGAAGTCCTGGGGATTCATATCGTCGATGTTGCATTCCAGCAGCGCCAGCCTCTCGTGAATGAGGCCATCCTCTTCCTCTGTGTCCGTGTCTGCCGCGGAGGGCCGGGCGCCTTCCCCCTGAGCATCAATCAGCAGCGCCCGCAACGCGTTGGGCATATCCGCCGACGTGCGGTTGCCCAGACCAAAGCCCGATGCCACAATCCGCCCCGGAGGCATGGAACAGAAGCCGTCCGCCAGCATCTTCACCAGCAGCGCACCGGTGGGGGTGGTGCGTTCCATGGGTTCGCCCCGGGAGAACACCGGCAGGCCATGAAGCAGAAACTCCGTCGCCGGGGCCGGCACGGGCAGCACGCCATGGGCACAGGTCACGGTGCCGGATCCCACATTGATGGGAGAGCAGAGCACACGGGGCCAGCCCAGCTCCTCCATAAGGATAAAAGTCCCAACGATGTCGATGATGGAGTCCACGGCCCCCACTTCATGAAAATGAACCTGATCCGGCGTTGTGCCGTGGACACTGGCCTCAGCGTCTGCCAGCAGTGAGAAGGCCCTCAGCGACTCGCGCTTCACGCGGGGAGGCAGGGTGCTGGAGGTGATCATGGCCTCGATGTCGCGAAGATGCCGGTGGGGATGATGATGCTCCTCATGATGATGTTCATGTTCACCGTGGTCGTGTTCATGATGATGCTCGTGTTCCCCGTGGTCGTGTTCATGATGATGCTCGTGTTCACCGTGGTCGTGTTCATGATGATGCTCATGTTCCCCGTGGTCATGTTCATGATGGTGCTCATGTTCCCCGTGATCATGAAGGCGGACGTCGAAGTTCGTTCCCGCGATGCCGTTTGCCGTGCCGGGTTCTGCCACCAGTTCATATTCCTCCGGGCTCAGGGCGGTCAGCTTCAGCAGTCCCTCCCGCAGCACATCCGCCGAGGGGGCAACCCTGCTTCCCAGCGGCGGAAGAAAGTTCAGCAGGGCCCCGATGAGCATATCGCCCGCGATGCCCGCAAAACAGTCAAGATAAATCGTTCTCATTGTCTATTGTCCTTTTCTCTTATTTTTCCCAAGGAAGAAGTGCGCTTCGTTCCCTTCCTCCTGCGCGTACTGGAGGAGCTGAACGAAATCATCCGGCTCCGGCTCCGGCGCTGGCCTGGGGGGACGCGGCCGGGTGTTGCCCGGAACGGCATGCAGTATGGCCCGCATTCCATTTCCCTCCGGTTCCTCGTGAAGCAGGGGGACGACGGAGGCTGCGTCCTGCTCGCAGGCAAAATCGACATCCGGCCCGTAGCCGATTCTCTCCAGAAAGACCGCGTGGTCCGCCGACCTCATCGACTCCGAAAGGCGGCCCTGAGAGGACTGCAAGGTCAGCAGAGCCAGACGGGCGCTGTCGGCCAGAAGTACTTCGGGATGGCTTTCTCTGAGCTCATTCAGAATGAGCCCCGCGCAGAGGGTATCATCCCAGGCGGGACGCTTCCTCCGCCCTGCACAGAGAAGCCCCAGCCGGGGGCCAATGGAAAGCGCATGATCCAGCGCAGCGGAGGCATTCCGCACACAGGCGGCAATAACAGGGACGCCGGTGGCGGCGGCCGACAGCAGGGCCACCGTCCCGTTGCTTGTTGACATGACGGCGCGGGGATGGGACCGCACACACTCCCGGGAGAGGTCCAGCGGCGAGTTCCCCAGGTCAAAGCCCTCCGGAGGAATCGCGTTCTCCTCTCCCATCAGCAACGGGGGCGTTCCTTCCTCTGAGGAGAGACGGCGCGCCAGTTCCCGCGCTTCACGGGTGGAGGCGACAGGGTACAAATCCCCTCCGCCCAGCTCGAACCAGCGGGTGATGACCGTCGTTGCGCGCAGAACATCGATGACAAGCCAAACGTCCACAGCTGGCAGGTGCTCACCGCAGGCCAGGACGACATCGGCCTCAACAGGACGCGCCATGGGGTTCCCCCTGTGCCTCCTGCTCCGTGGGGGCTGCCTCCGGGATGGGGAGAGGATCGGGATTATGGTCCGGGGGATCCACTCCCTCCACCCGGCGGATGATATCCTGAATGTCGCTGCCGGTGATGGCCTCACATTCCTGAAGGACGCGGGCCACCTCGTGCAGCACGGCCTCATGCTCCTCCAGGACGCCCTTCGCGCTCTCCTGGGCCTCGCTCACCAGTGCGCGGATCTCCTCATCAATGAGGTCCATGATGTCGCTGCCAAGGTCGTCCCGGTTCTCCGAAGCGCCGCTCAGGTAGGTCATGGCCGGCATGGCGTAGCGGACGGGGCCAAGACGGGCGGACATGCCGAACTCCGTCACCATGCGGCGGGCTGTCTCCGTGGCGCGTTCCAGGTCGTTGGACGCGCCGGTGGAGGGCTCGCTGAACACCAGAAGTTCCGCCGCCCGGCCCGCCAGCATCACTGCCATCCGCGACTTCAGCTCCGTTTCGCCCACCAGGTACTGGTCCTCCGTGGAACGTTGCATGGTGTAGCCCAGCGCCCCCTTGGCCGTGGGGATAATGCTGACCTTGTGGACGGGGTCCGTTCCGGGCAGGAAGCAGGCCACGAGGGCATGGCCCGTCTCGTGGTAGGCCACCTTGCGGCGAACCTCCGGCGTCAGGGGCGTCTTGCGCTGAAGGCCGGCCACGACGCGCTCAATGGCGAGGTCAAAGTCTGTGGTCGAGACCTTCTCCGCCTTGCGCCGCACGGCCAGAAGCGCCGCCTCGTTGGCAATGTTCGCCAGGTCTGCCCCGGAAAAGCCGGGGGTCACCTTGGCGATAGCCTTGAGATCCACCGAGTCATCCAGCGGCAGAGAGGCCGTGTGAATCTTCAGGATTTCCAGCCGCCCCTCCTCGGTGGGCAGCACCACCTGAATCTGACGGTCGAAGCGCCCCGGGCGCAGCAGCGCCTGATCCAGAATTTCCGGCCGGTTGGTGGCGCCCATGATGACGACGCCGGAGTTGGTGTTGAAGCCGTCCATTTCCGCCAAAAGCTGATTCAGCGTGTTTTCCTGCTCACTGTTGCTGCTGATGGTGTGAGCGCGGGACTGTCCGATGGCGTCAATTTCATCCACAAAAATGATGCAGGGGGCCTTCTTCTTGGCCTGTTCAAAAAGGTCACGCACCCGCGCGGCCCCCACGCCCACGAACATCTCCACAAAACTGGAGCCCGTGATGAAGAAGAACGGCACGCCCGCTTCGCCGGCCGCGGCCTTGGCCAGCAGCGTCTTGCCCGTGCCGGGAGGCCCGACAAGCAGCACGCCCTTGGGCAGTTTGGCCCCGAACTTGTTGTAGCGTTCCGGCTCCTTCAGAAAGTCGATGATCTCTCTCAGCTCCACCTCCGCCTCGCCGACACCTCCAAGGTCCTTGAAGTGAACGCCTGTCATCTCTCCCTGGAGCTCCCGCGCGCGGCTCCGTCCGAAGTTGAAGATGCCGCCGCCGCTGCCGCCCCGCATATTGCGGAAGATGAGATACCAGATGATGAGCAGCGGCAGCAGGGGCAGCAGAACCCCCATCAGCATATCCAGAAGATCGCTCTTTTCTGCGATGCCTGAAAAAGCGACATCCGCACTCAGCAATCTCTCCACCAGGAAGGGATCAGGAATGCGGACCACGCTTTTCACTGCAGGGGACTGGGGCTTATTGCTCAGAATGATGCCGCCGACGATGGGCCGCTTGTCAACGCTGGTTGGCTTCAGTGCGTAGGTGATGCGGCTGTCCATGAGGTTGACCTCGGCGATGGCTCCACTCTCCAGCTCTGCCAGGAAATCGCTGTATGGAACCTCGCTCCGGCTCTCCATATAGGGCTTGTAGATGTAGTCCGCAAAGAGCCATGCCAGCAGAAGGGCAATGAGGAAATACCAGGTCGAGAACTTCTGTCCTTTGTTCATTATGTTTCGCTCTTCCTCCTGAATGATGGGGGGATATATATCCCCCTGTGCCTTCTTCGCTTTTGTGCCTCATGGGGCTTGTTTCCAACGGCCCCATGAGCTTTAATCAGAGCCGCCTGCTGCGGATGAGGGCTATGCCGCCCTCGCTGCGGCGCATGCGGCCTTTGAGACGGTTGAACTCCTCCTTCAGCTCCCCGCGGTGGTCGGAGGGAACGCCCATGTGATCCAGCATGGAGTTTGTCCGCTCCTCAAGCTGTTCAATTTCCTTTGTTGAGGGGGGCACCGTCCGTCCCACGCCCCGGAGACTGGCGACAGCCAGGTCCGCGACAAGCAGCGCCATCTCGTTCAGGGCCGCGTCGTCAATGATGCCGGGGCTGCGCTCCGGTTCCTCCTCTGCGGCATCCGTCTCCGACGGCTGACGCATGCCAAACCACAGGAACAGGGCTGTCATGGCGAAGTATGCCATGCCGGGGGCGATGAATCCATGATAAAAAAGCTGCGCGGCCCCCCCGGCTGTGAGCATCCCTGCCAGAAACAGGATAAAGCGTGCCGCCTTCCGCCAGTTCATTGTTCTCCGCCCGCGGCCAGCAGGGCCTCCGTGATGGCCGTCATGGCCCGCACGCCCAGCAGCATGCTGCGCTCGTCCAGATCAAAGCGCCCGTTGTGATGAGGTGCCGTGATGTCCGACCCCAGCCCCATGTAGGTGGCCTGGCCGCCGTTCTCCTGCACGCGGCGCATCATCCAGGTGGCGTCCTCGCTGCCCCCGGCGCGCACGTTTTCCTCCACGTGTTCAAACAGATTCAGCGCCCTCACAGCCTCAAGAGCCTGCCTGACCAGCGGCTTATCCCCCCGGGCGGTGGTCCCCTGACCGGCCTTCGTCAACTCCACCTTCACGCCGTACATGGCGGCGGCCCCGTTCAGCACCTCCACCGCGCGGCCGTACACGTAGTCCGCAATCTGCTGGGTCTCACCGCGGGTCTCCACCTTCATCAGGGCGTCGGCGGGGACGACGTTGCGGCCTGTTCCCGCCTGGAGGACGCCGACATTGAGGCGCATGACCCCGCCGCTGTGAGGGGCAATGGAGTGGAGCCCCAGAGCGGCGGAGGCGGCCGCCAGCAGCGCGTTGCGTCCCAGGTGGGGAGCCCCCGCCGCGTGAGCCGGAACGCCCGTGAACCGCGCGTCAAATTTCGTGGTGGCGAGGTAGCCCAGGGCGTTGATCCCGAAGGTCCCCGTGGGCACGCCGCTGCCGATGTGCATGGCCAGGAAAAAGTCTGCGCCGTCCACCACGCCTCCGTGAGTCATGGCGTAGGCGCCGCGGCAGCCCTCCTCGCCCGGCTGGAAGATGAGCCGCACCTTCCCGCCCTTCAGCAGACCCTCTTTGGCCATCAGCGTCTCGGCCACGCCGAGCCCGATGGACGTGTGGGCGTCATGCCCGCAGGCGTGCATCAGGTGGGGGTTGAGGCTGGCGAAGTTCTCCCGGACGGGCCTGTGCTCCGGGGAAGTGTCCTCGTCCACATCCACGCAGTCGATGTCGAAGCGCAGCGCCACAGTGGGGCCGGGCTTCCCTGTATCCAGCTCCGCCACAACGCCGGTGTAACGCTCCATTTCCTTTATCCAGCCCTCATTGCCGCCCTGCATCACGGCCCGCCGGATGTGCTGGTCGATTTCTTCCTCTGAGGGACGTCCCATCACGGATTCTTTGTCTATCACCGCCGCGCCCACGCGGGGTTTGTATCCCAGGCGCTCCAGCCGCTCGGCCACCAGCGAAGACGTGCGGAACTCCGTCCAGGCCGCCTCGGGGTAGCGGTGCAGGTCGCGCCGCGTGCGGATCATTTCTGCCTCAAGTTCTCTCCAGTTCATAATGCTCAGCTCCTTCTGCCTTGTTCAAGCTGCGCTTCAAAATATTCCCTATCATTATATACTTTAGCACATTTCAATACGACAGGATGAGAGCAATTCTCCGGGGTTAACCTCTTTTTCCTCATCTCCCCGCGCAGCCCGTGCGGTCGGAAAAAGTCAGGGGCCAATCAGGGCTGGATCAAAGAGGAGACTCCCTTTCGGGGGACTGCCGCGTCGTGTACAATAGACCTGAGAGGGGGAGCGGAACATGGGCGGGATTTTTGGCGTGACGCTGCGGGGAATGGAAGCATTGTCCGTGGAGGTTGAGGTGGAAATCACCGGCGGGCTCTTCGCCATCTCCATTGTCGGGATGCCGGATGTCGCCGTCCGGGAGTCAAAGGAGCGTGTCCGTGCCGCGCTGCGCACCCTGGGGCTGACGCTGAAGGGCCACGTCTCGGTCAACCTCGCCCCGGCGGACATCCCCAAGGAGGGGGCGCTGCTGGATTTGCCCATTGCCCTGAGCGCCATGGCCGCCTCCGGAGCCCTGAAAGAACCTCCCCATGCCCTCTGCATGGGGGAACTGGCCCTGGACGGGCGGCTGCGCCGTGTGCGGGGAGCTGTGCCGGCGGCGTTTCTGGCCCGTGAACTGGACGTGCCTCTCTATGTCCCGACGGAGAACGCCGGGGAGGTGGCGCTGGTGAAGGGCGTCCGGGCTTACTGCGCCGGAACTCTGGCGGAGCTGGCCGCCGTGCTGAGAGGGGAGAAAGAACCCACTCCCGTGCCGTCGGCCTCCATTCCGGGCCTGCCGGAGGCGGCAGATCCGGACTTTGCGGATATCAAGGGGCAGGCCGCCGCGCGCCGTGCCGCGGAGATTGCGGCCGCCGGACATCACAACCTGCTTCTGGTGGGCTCCCCCGGCAGCGGCAAGACGCTGATTGCCCGCGCCCTTCGGGGCATCCTTCCGCCCCTGACGGATGAGGAGATGGTGGAGACCCTTTTGGTCCGCAGCACTCTGGGAATGCCCGTGGAGCCCTCCCGGGAGCGCCCGTTCCGCACGGTCCACTTCAGCGCCAGCACCGTCTCCGTCTGCGGCGGCGGGACATCCCTCCGGCCGGGAGAGGTGTCCCTGGCCCATCGGGGGGTGCTGTTCCTGGATGAGTACACAGAGTTTCGGCGGGACCTGACGGAAAGCCTTCGCGCGCCTATTGAAGACGGACAGATTGTGGTGAGCCGCGCGGCCGGGACCGTCAGCTATCCCTCACGGGTGCTGCTGGTTCTGGCGGCAAACCCCTGCGCCTGCGGCTTTGCCGGGGACCCCGTGATAAAGTGCACCTGCTCCGGCGTGGAGCTGGAACGCTACCGGCGCAAGCTTTCCGGCCCCATTCTGGACCGCATTGACCTGCAGATATCCGTTCCGCGTCTGACGCCTGAAGAGCTGCTGTCCTTCTCCGGGACCTCGGAGCCCAGCTCCGCCATACGGCAGCGCGTCATCCGGGCGCGGGCTGTCCAGCAGGAGAGATGGGCTCCCTATGGTCTTGTCTGCAATGCGGAGCTCCCGGAGAGGCTGGTCCGCCGGTGCCTGAAGCTTCCCGCCGACTCCCGCGCCTACCTGACGGACATGGCGGGGAGGCTGAACCTCTCCGGACGCGGCCTCAGCCGTGTGCTGAAGGTGGCGCGCACCATCGCGGACCTTGCGGAGGAGCCCGATATCCGGACGCCGCACCTTGCAGAGGCACTGATGTACCGCCAGGGATTCGGCCGGGTGTGAGCCCCCTTAATTAAACCATATTAAATAAGAAGAGCCCTCACGACCTCCAGATCCTCCGGCGTATCCACGCCCCGGCCTGCGCAGGTACAGGCTGTGACCTTCACACGGATCTTATAGCCGTGTTCCAGCACTTTAAGCTGCTCCAGAGACTCCGCCTCCGCGAGGGGCGTCATGGGCAGCTCCACGTAGCGCCGGAGGAAGGCGGCCGTGTAGCCGTAAATGCCGATGTGCTGGTAAATGGGGACAGTGGGCTCGTGCCGCGGATAGGGGATGAGCGAGCGGCTGAAGTACAGCGCATCCCCGGCCTGAGACCTCACGACCTTGACCACGTTGGGGTTGTCCCTGTCCGCCTCCGAAAGCGGACGGCACAGAGTGGCGCAGACGACGTCCGTTTCGTTCAGCGCCTCAGCCACCTCGTCAATCATCATGGGGTCCATCAGCGGCTCGTCGCCCTGAATATTAATGATGGCGTCCGCGTTCCGGCCCCGGGCAGCTTCCTCCGCGCGGCTGGAGCCGTTGGGGTGATGGGGGGAGGTCATGACCGCCTCTCCGCCGAAGGCCCGCACAGCGTTCAGAACCCGCTCATCATCGGTCGCCACAACAACGGAGGCAAGGGATTTTGACTGTTGGGCCCGCTCGTAGACGTGCTGAATCATGGGTTTTCCGCAGAGGTCAGCCAGGGGTTTGCCCGGCAGCCGTGTCGAGGCCCACCGGGCAGGAATGACGCCGAGGATTTTCTTTGCCATTTTGTGTGCTCCTTTCTCACGCGATCCCGGCGCGGAGGAGCTCATGAATGTGGACCATGCCCACAGGGCAGCCGTCCTCCACGGCGATAAGGACACTGATCTCACGCTGTTCCATGATGCGCACGGCCTCTGCCGCCAGCCCGTCCGGGCTGATGGTTGTGGGCGTCTTTGTCATTGCATCCTCGATTTTGATATTGAAAGCCTCTCCTCCGCGGCGCTCCATCAGGCGCCGCAGGTCGCCGTCGGTGAAGATGCCGTCAAGCCGGCCCTCTCCGTCCACCACGCAGGTGGCGCCGTAGCCTCCGCTGGTGATGGAAAAGAGCGCGTCCTTCACCAGCACGCCGCGGGGCACCACCGGAAGCCTTTCGCCGCTTCCCATCACGTCCCGTACCCGGGTCAGCA
This sequence comes from Fretibacterium sp., assembly GCA_024695065.1. Taxonomy (GTDB): domain Bacteria; phylum Synergistota; class Synergistia; order Synergistales; family Aminobacteriaceae; genus JAFUYV01. The sequence goes on from JAILIX010000025.1 coordinate 51,980, forward strand.
GGCGGCGTCCCAGCGCCCCGCCCGGGTGGAACAGGGCGAAGTCCTCCCGCTTCAGCCCCCGCAGGATGGTCACGAGGGCCGCCAGCGCGTCCCCGATGGCGAGCTGAAGCGTTGTGCTGCTCATGGGCGCAAGCTGCAGGGGATCGCCCTCCTGCTCCACATGGGAGTTCAGAAAAATGTCCGAGTGGAGCGCCAGGGGCGATTCCACTCCCCCTGTGATGGCAATCACCTTCGCGCCAAGCCGGTGAAAGTGCGGCAGAAGGGATACCACCTCGGAGGTTGTGCCGCTGTTGCTGATGAAGAGTCCCATGTCCTCGCGCCGTACCATTCCCAGATCGCCGTGCAGGGCCTCCGCCGCGTGGAGGAAGAAGGACGGCGTGCCCAGGGAGGCCAGCGTTGCGGAGATTTTGCGCCCCACGTGGCCGGACTTTCCCAGCGCCGCCACGACAAGCCGACCCCGGCACTGATAAATCTCCCGCGCGGCCTGAACCAGCTCCTGGCCGATCTCCCCCGCCGCGCGGAGAATCTCCTCTGCCTCGGTCCGCATCAGTTTCCGGCCCGCGTCCAGAAGCTCCGCGTCTGTGTGACGCTCCCCGGCCCTCTCGCAGGGCAGTTCTTTCCGGCTCATTTCCCGTTCCCCCTCAGGGTGAATTTCCGCGCGGCGTTGTGAATGGCCAGCACCTGGTCAAGGAAGTCACCCATCTCGTCCAGCGGAATCATATTGGGCCCGTCGCTCTTGGCCTCTTTGGGGCTGGGATGAGTCTCGGCGAAGAGGGCGTCGATGCCCACCGCTGCCGCCGCCCGCGCAAGGGGCAGAGCCAGGCGGTAATCTCCGCCGCTCATCCCTCCCAGTCCGCCCGGCCGCTGAACGCTGTGGGTGGCGTCGAACATCACGGGGTAGCCCAGAGCCCGCATGGCAGGCAGCCCGGTCATGTCCACAACCAGGCGGTGGTAGCCCATGACCGTGCCGCGCTCGCAGAGGATAACGCGGTCATTGCCTGCTTCCCGGCACTTCGCCGCGGCGTATTCCATATCCTCCGGGGCAAGAAACTGCGCTTTTTTGATGTTGATGATCCGCCCCGTTTTCGCAGCTGACACCAGAAGATCCGTCTGGCGGCAAAGGAAGGCGGGAATCTGAAGGATGTCCGCGACTTTGCCGGCGGGTTCCGCCTGACAGCTTTCATGGATGTCTGTCAGGATGGGAACGCCCACCTCCTGTTTTATCTGCGCAAGCTGCTCCAGCCCTTTTTCAAGCCCCGGCCCGCGCCATGCGTGGATGGAGGTGCGGTTGGCCTTGTCAAACGAGGCCTTGAACACGTAAAGCAGTCCTCTCTCCGCGCACAGCGCCTTCATCGTCCGCGCCACTTCCAGCCCCAGCTCCAGACTTTCCAGCGAGCAGGGCCCCGCCGCCACCGCCAGGTCCCCCGTGCCGATGACGTG
>JAILIX010000116.1 GCA_024695065.1 Fretibacterium sp.
AAACGAAAGGCAAGAGGTTACCACACCTTTGAAGGATTTGCGTCCATGATTTATCTTGTCGCCGGAAAATTGAAACTGTCCGTTCCCTGTCCTCTGTGATTGTTCTTTTGTGTTTTCCACTATTTCTGGAGTAGAGCCAAATTTTTTGTTTATCCATGTCTCTGGAGCATGAACCGGGAGAAATTCATACATTTTGTGCAGAAACTTTTAATGCCTTAAATCAAAGTTTGCCATGGGCAAGCTTCGGTTTAAGGCATTTCAATTTGGAGGAGGCTGTTTTTATACTAACTACTGATTAAAAAAATTAATCAGTAGACGCCTGCTTCGCAGGCTACATTCACACCTTCGGCGTGAATGCCGTCTCATGCAGACACTGTAAGAAAATAAAGTTTTCTAACAGTGTATAGTATTAATCGAGCTATAGACTTCTCCACCCCTGAAATGGGAGGAAAGGCAAATCACATAAGCTCTACCTCGGTCTGCCCCATCCCCTGGGCGCAGAGACGTCCCACGCCGGCGCAGGGGGCGAAACGAGTCAGGGCGGCCAGCCGGCCCCGGGCGCTTTCCGGCACGTCCCGCAGCCCGAAGGTGAAACTCCCCCGGAAGGCGAGGACACCCCGGTCAGCGGAGAGAAAGTGGCGGACGGTGCGGCCCTCCCATGCCATAGGCAGCAGCCGGGCGGCGTCCTCTTGCAGGATGGCTTTGCCCGCCAGCGGCGCCAGTCCCGCGCCCTGCCATTTGTCCGAAAGGGAAGCAAAGATGAAGCCGGGGGCCGGAATGGGCAGGTCATCTTTGTCCCGTCGAAAGGAGACGGGGGAACGAAAGTGAAAGGTGATGCGCTGCAGGTCACGGTCACTCTCCCGGGGCATCAGGGTTTCCGGGTCTATGACGCCAGTCCCTGCCTGCCGTCGGCTGTCCATGATGATTTCCTCGACGCACAGGGGGAGCTCCCCCGCCTGGCAGACGCCGCCAACGGGAAAGGCGCCCACCGCCTGCAGCACGGGGTCTGTGAGGGCTGTGACCCGCCAGGCGAACTGAGTTCCTGCAGCCACGCGGCGCACCGGCCCACGCTCCCCGCCGCGGCCTCCTCTGCGTCCGCGCCCTCTGCCGTCGGCCTCATCCCAGGTGGAGAGGTCCGAAACGGTAAAGGGTTTGATGTTCATATTGCTGTGGACGGCCTCGGAGAGGGCCGGGTCCACTGTCCGGAGCAGGGAAAAGAAGGCGCCGTGCATCAGCCGCCCATGAACGCGGGGAAGCACGGCGTCCTTTTCTGCCCGGAGCCGAAGGATGGCTATGCCGAACATGTAGTATCTCCTTTCTGAAGCAATCGCCGGAGCGGGTCAGCCGAGACCGGAGCCTCGCCGCTGACCATGCCGGACGGCACGCTCTCCGGGGCCATTATCAGGCTTTTTCGGACAGCGGCTCCAACGCGCCGTAGCCCACGTTTGTCTTGGCGCCGATGCCGAAGTCCTGCAGGATCCGGGCGTAAAGCTCCTTCTTGACTCCGGCGCTCACATTCACCTCTCCCAGCGGAGCGTCGTGAAGTACCATCGGGAAGGTGATCTCCGCGCCTGGCAGGATACGCAGGAAGGTGACGGGGACAGGGTCCTTCGTCGGCGCCGGCAGCGCTTTTTCATCGGTGTGGGGAGCGATATTGTCCAACCCGAATACCTTACTGCTCCCGCCCCCGCCAACGATGCAGGCGTCGTAAAAGATGTCCCGCGCCAGCGGTGCCGGGGCATGCTTTGCCTTCGCGGGCTCGATTACATCGCCAAAGCTCAGCTGCGCAAAATTTTCCACATCCTTCGACGTCAACGCGCTGACGTCCTTCCAGGCCGGTCCCCCCACCTCGCGAAGAAGCTCCAGAAGGTAGGCGCGGCAGCTCTCAGCCTTTGCCTTCTTATCGGGGTCCTTCTCTTCAGAAGAGGCGGCCGCCGCCGTGAAGATCTGGTGCACGACGCCCTTGACCGAGCTGCCGGGGTAGCAGGGTGCGCCCGTGACCGTATCGAAGGAGAAGCCCAGCTGGATTTCCCCGGTGACCTGCTTTGTCATATGAGGATAGCCGGTGCCGATGAGCAGCCCCGGATAGAGCACCCGCATGGATTTCTCACAGAAGCCGGGAAGCCTCCGGAGGGTGTCCCTCCGCCGCTGCAGTGCCAAACGGATTTCCGCCCACATGGACTGATTGTTGCCGGCGGCCAGGAGCTTCTCGTTCATGAGCGCCCCGAGGCCCGGGTCATCCTCCTTCTGCTTGTTGTTCTGACGATACTGGCTGATGGCCTTGTCGAGATACTCCACCTGGAAAAGGTACTGGAGGTTCCGGGACTTGAACTCCACCTCAAAAGTTTTCTCCTTCTTTGCGCCGCCCGTACGACGACCGCCGTCGGGCCGCCCGCCGCGGCCCGCGCCTGCGCCGCCATGGCTGGGAC
>JAILIX010000009.1 GCA_024695065.1 Fretibacterium sp.
CCACCAGGTAAGCGGACAATGCGGAAGTAGCTCAGGGGTAGAGCACAACCTTGCCAAGGTTGGGGTCGCGGGTTCAAATCCCGTCTTCCGCTCCAAAATAAAGCCTGACTCGGGCTGGACGAGTTGCGAGGCCCTGCAACATGCAGGGCCTCGAATTTTAAGAAGTGTATGCGTTTAATCCGGAAGTTCTCCTTTTCAGGGGAGTTCGTTGTAGGAGATTGAGGGAGGCGTTATAATATGATTAAGGTGCATCGTCTGAACGGTGAGCTTTTTCTTCTGAATTCTGATATGATTGAGACGATTGATACGACGCCGGATACCGTGGTACGCCTTCTGAATGGTCATCGTTATCTTGTTCGGGAGGAAATGCAGGAGGTATACGATAAAATCGTGGAATTCAGGAGAAGCGCGGGGTATGCCTGCATTGTGGCGAATTCTGCAGGTGAGTCCAGAGGGCCAGAAGATTTTTAATTCCGTCCTTAGGGGCTGAACTGCGGACTAGGGGTGAATAGGTTTTGGATTTAACAAGCCTTATTGGTTTTCTTGCAACGTGGATACTGGTCCTTGCCTCCATGGCTTCAGGAGGTAATTTTGGCGCTTATATTGATGTCCCCTCCATTATGATTACGCTTGGGGGCGCAATAGGCGCCACGGTTATCTCAAATCCCGGCGAGCGTCTGAAAACCGTAGGAGGCAGTCTCAGGAGCGTGTTTCTGTTCAAGGAGCCCGATCTTGTCGCAATGGTGCAGATGCTTGTCAGCTTTGCAGAAAAGGCCCGGCGTGAGGGGTTGTTGTCCTTGGAGGGAGATGTTGCCGATCTGGACAATACTTTCCTGAAGAAGGCCATACAGCTTGTGGTGGATGGCACGGACCCTGAACTGGTGCGTGCTATTCTTGATACGGAGATTGGGGTTTTTGAGGACCGTCACTCCGCCAATAAATCTGTTTTCGACACGCTGGCCGAGTTCGGTCCCTCCTTTGGAATGATTGGGACGCTGATCGGCCTCATTGCCATGTTGGGTAACCTTCAGGACGTCAGCGCCCTTGGACCTGGTATGGCTGTTGCCCTCATTACCACGATGTATGGTTCCATGCTGGCTAATATGTTTGCCATCCCGACCGGAAAAAAACTTGCGGCCCGTTCCGCTCAGGAGGTCAAGTCCATGGAACTGATGGTCGAGGGGATTCTGGCCATTCAGGCCGGTGAGAACCCCCGAATCGTCGAAGAGAAGCTTAAGGTCTATCTGCCTCCGAAGATGAGGACGGCCTTTGAGCAGGAAGAGGGAGGCAACGAGTAGGTAATGGCTCGCCAAAAAAAGCCTGAGGAACCCGGTCTGAGCGCCCCGTTCTATATGGGGACGTACGGGGACATGGTCACGCTGATTCTTTGTTTCTTTATCCTGCTGTTTGCCATGTCCTCTGTTGACTCTCAGAAATTCCAGAAGGCCCTGCTTTCTCTGAAGGGGTCGCTGGGTGTTTTGCGCGGAGGCAAGACCATAGAAGAGGCGAGCAATGATACACAGGGCGGTCAGGTGGGACAGGACGCGGGAAAATCAAAAAGAATCGAGATGGATACGCGCCATGTTGCCTATATGCTCAACAGTTACCTTCGTTCGGAGGGGTTGGATAAGCACATTCAGGTGACAATCAATCAGAGGGGTGTTGCTGTCTCCATTTCGGATCATTTCCTCTTTGGGTCCGGCAGTATAGAATTAAGGCCGGAAGGGCAGCGTGCCATCTACAAGATTTCAACGCTGGTGCGTGACAAAGTCCCGGCTGTTGCAGTGGAGGGGCATACAAATTCTGCCCCCTTGCGTGGAGGTGTTTACCGGGATAACTGGGGGCTTTCTTCCATGAGGGCGGCTGTGGTGGCTTCGTATATGGAGACGGTGGGGGGATTCGATCCGCTGAAGCTGCAGGCTGTGGGTTTTGGGTCAACTCAGCCGATTGTTCCCAATGATTCCCCTGAGCATCAGGCGCTGAACCGTCGTGTTGAAATTGTGTTCCTTTCCGAATATCCCAAACGCTAAGAGAGGTTGAGCGGATGAAGCGGATTATCATTTTTGTCATTGTAGGGTTGGTAATGTTTGGGGCTGGCTTTGGCGGCGGCATTTTTCTGGGGCGTTCAATGTCTTCGGGAGATGGCGAAGGAGGTCAGTCATCGGCGCGTGTGGTGCCGGAACCAGGTCCTATTGTCTCCGTAGGGGAATTCTCCGGGGTTCTGGCGGGGGGAGGAAATCATTCCTTCACCATTGCGCTGTCCCTGGAGCTTGTGGCCCGGGAGGAGGCGGTGGCCCTTGTCCAGGCACCGGGTTGGTTTGCGAGAATTCGGAATGAGGTGAACCTCCTCCTTAAGGACAGGACCTATAATGATATGAACAGTGCGGAGGGTGCGCTGCAGTTTGCGGGGGATATTAAGAGGGTGCTCAACGCCCTCCTTCCGGATGTGAAGGGAGAGGCCCCGATTGCGCAGATACTTTTTGACTCCTTTACGGTTTTGTGAGACGCGTACTATACTAAATAAAGAAGGCAGGTGATGGGGAATGACTCCTGATGTGTTGTCACAAAATGAGATAGATTCTCTCCTTAACGCATTGTCGAACGGCAGCGTGGATATCAACACGATGGCCAGTGATTCGAAGATGGAAGAGTGGGAGAAGCTCAAGGTTTATGACTTCAAGAGGCCTGATAAGTTCAGCAAGGACCAGCTTCGTGCCATACAGATGATTCATGAGTCCTTTGCCCGGCAGATCACGACGGTGATGTCCACTCTGATTCGGTCCATTGTCTCTGCTGAGGTCGCTTCTGTGGAGCAGCTGGCCTATGAAGAGTTCGTGAATTACATGGTGCAGCCGACGGTAATTGGGCTGATTGAGATGCACCCGTTTGATGGCAATATGCTGATGGAGGTCAACCCCAATCTCGTCTTCGCGATGATTGACCGGATGTTGGGAGGAAAAGGGCACTTTATGGGCAAGGCCCGGGAGCTGACCGACATCGAGAAGACCGTCATCGAGCGTGTTTTAATGCGTATTCTGGAGCTTCTTGAGGACAGCTGGAGCACGGTTGTCGATGTTCGCTTTCGTTTTGAAAGTATGGAGAGCAATCCGTTCTTCGTGCAGATTTGTTCTCCCACGGACATGGTTCTGGTGGTCATTATGGACCTGAAAGTGGGGGATGTGGAGGGGATGCTCAGCCTTTGTTTCCCCTACTTCCTGATGGAACCGATTATCGACAAGCTTTCCTCGCAGCAATGGTTCGCGTCGACAAGCCACAAGAAGGACGAAGAGGATCAGGCCCATCTGCTCAATTCTGTTCGGCATGTGAAAATGCCGCTGGTTCTGGAGCTGGGGCATACAGTCCTGAGTCTGGCGGATGTCTATGCACTGCAGGCGGGGGATGTCATCAAGCTTGATGAGAAAAAGGACAGTGATGTCTCCATCCGTGTGGGCAATCAGATACGATTCATGGGCAAGCCGGGCACTGTTGATGGTCATCTGGCAGCTGAACTTACCCAGGTTTTGAAGCAGGAGGAACAACAGCCGGCGGAGGAAGGAGCGTGAGAAATAATGGATGACGGCCTTCTCAGTCAGGATGAAATAAACGCGCTGCTTTCCGGCGGTGGTGACCTTGGCGGTGATGAAGACTCAGAACTCTCATCGAGAGATAACGAGCTGCTGAACAAGGTGGCAGATATCTTCTCCAATGCGGAGAACAGCGTTATCGGTATGTTGTCCGGCAAGGGGATTGAGATTACTCTTGACGATGCGGAGGTCCTGACGCAGGAGCAGTTCCGGGAGAAGGTGCCCGACGTGCCGCCTTTCCTTTTCTCGGCGACGTTTGGCGGATTTGATGACGCTCCGCTGACAATTGCTGTCGAGCAGAGGGGAGCTCTGACTCTGGCTGACCTCATGATGGGAGGCGGAGGAACGGATCTTCCGGAGCCCAGTGACCTCTATTGGAACGCGGCTCAGGAGGGGCTGAGTCAGGTCGTGGGATCTGCTTTTACGAGCCTGAGCGGCCTTCTGAGCGGACGCCGGCTGATGCCGGAGAACACAGGCTCAGCGGTGGGGGAGGATGGATGGCGGCTTTTTGCCACTCAGCCTGATGATGCCAAGGTCTGGGTGAGCGGGGCTAATATTCAGATCGAAGGTTTGCAGCCCTTCCGCATGTGGACAGCTCTTCCGCTGGATTCAGCGGCCTCTCTGGCAGGATTGATTCGGGATGTTGAGGACGGGGCAAGCAAGCAATCTGCCGCGGCGCCTCCTTCAATGGGATCGGGTGCCTCGTTTGGTGGGCAGCAGCCGGGCCCGGTAGTGGACGTACGTCCGGCTGCGTTCCAGCCCCTGGGGGGCGGCGGGGGCGGCGGACCGGCAAGCCCCATCGATATGATCGCAGATATTCCCGTCAGAGTTACAGTGGAGCTGGGGAAGACACGCAAGAGCGTTTCCGAGATTCTGGCTTTGACGAACGGGGCTGTGATTGAGCTGGACAAGATGGCGGGGGAACCGGTGGATATCCTTGTCAATGGAAAGCTGATTGCCAAGGGGGAGGTTGTCGTTATCGACGAGAATTTTGGAGTCCGTATCACAGATATTATGGGCGTGGGAAATGCCCGTGCGGCCTCCTAGTGACCGAAGTGGCGATTTCATGATATAATCAAGGTGGCCGCGCGAGGGCTTTTGCGGAAACGCGGTTTTGGGTTCTGAGATTTCGGAGTAAGCGAGGGATCAATATGGGCAAGAAAGTTCTTATTGTTGATGATGCAGCCTTTATGCGCATGATGTTGAAGGACATCCTTCAGAAGAACAATTTTGAAGTCGTCGCTGAGGCTGAGAACGGTAAGGCAGGTGTCGCCGCCTATCAGAAGTACAAGCCTGATATCGTAACCATGGATATCACAATGCCGGAGATGAATGGTATTGATGCGGTCAAGGCCATTAAGGCCCTTGATCCTAATGTGAAGATTGTTATGGTTTCTGCCATGGGGCAGCAGCCGATGGTTATTGAGGCCATTCAGGCAGGAGCGAACGACTTTATTGTCAAGCCCTTCCAGCCTGAGCGTGTCGTTGAGGCTATCACGAAGGTACTTTCTTGATCCTGGACTGGCGGCGGAGGGAGTGTTCGTGCGCTCCCTTTACTGAATGTCCTGATGCTTTAGGATGGGCTTATGCTCTTGAATCTCCTGACTCAGGGGGGAAATGAGTGACAGTGGATTCCGGACTTGTCGCTTATTTGCTTCGTGTTTTTATTGCCTTGGCTATTTTATCGCTTTGCGCGTTTACTTTTGTCCACTTCTCCAGGAGAAAGACGCAAAGGGCGAGTGGTGGCGTGGCTGTGAAGCTTCTGACATCCTTGCCCCTGGGTAAGGATGTCTTTTTTGTTGTTCGATGCGGTCCTGATGTTCTGGCTTTTACGCTGGGCGGGGCTGGGGCATGTCTGATGGGCAGGTGGAAGTATGCAGAGTGGCTTGATGCTCGTAATACTGAAGGGAGCATCTCTCAGGAGGGCTAAACGAGTCTGTCCTCTGCTCTTATTCTTTGTGTTCCTCTCACTGTGTCTGTTTTCCCAGGCGGAGGCTGCCGCTCCGGAGGAAGCACTTTCGGGAATTCCCCTGCCCTCTGTGCATTTTGGATTGACGCCCGCAGATTCGCCGAGGGATGTTGCGCTGACGCTCCAGGTCCTTGCGCTGATGACGGTCATGAGTCTTGTGCCGGCCATTTTGCTGATGCTCACGAGCTTTACCCGTATCATCATTGTTTTGGGGTTTGTACAGCGTGCCATTGGACTTCAGCAATCCCCGCCGCAGCAGGTGGTTTCAGGGCTTGCTCTTTTTTTGACGCTTTTCGTCATGTATCCCACGTGGAACCGTGTTTATCAGGATGGAATTGCTCCCTACCTGTCTGGAGCGTCAACGGTTCAGCAGGCGTGGCAGGGTACGATTACCCCTGTGCGTGAGTTCATGTTTCGCTACACCCGTCAGGAGGAACTTTCACTGATTGTGTCTATGTCAGGAATGCCAAGGCCGGCTTCCCCGGCGGAGGTGCCGACGCGTGTTCTGGTCCCTGCCTTTATGCTGAGCGAGCTCAAGACCGCTTTTCAAATGGGAGTGGTTATCTATATCCCCTTTATCGTTGTGGACATGGTGGTCTCCAGTGTCCTGCTGGCGATGGGGATGATGATGCTGCCTCCCATGATGATTTCTTTGCCGTTCAAGATACTGCTCTTTGTCATGGCCGATGGGTGGAATCTCGTTGTTCTCAGCCTGCTGAAGAGTTTTACCAATGTTCCCTGAGAACGGCGCTTGTCAGTTAGGAGAGATACAACATGCCTGTTACAACGGTGAGCCTTTTTGACATTTTAAGCAATGCCATCTGGACCATGTTGTCCGTTTCTCTGCCCATCCTGCTGGTGGCGATGGTGGTGGGGCTCATGATTGGTATCCTGCAGACTGCTACCTCAATTCAGGAGCAGACGCTGATTTTTATCCCTAAAATTTTGGCCGTGTTCGCGTGCGTCATCCTCCTCGCTCCATGGATAGGGCAGCAGATGCTGGTGATGACCCAGGGGATACTGGGACAACTGGAGCGTTTCATCCAGTGAGAAGCCCTGAGGAGGCTGTTTCATGAAGGGGATTGAGCTTCCTGCCCAGATGCTGGTGGTTTATCTTCTGCTTCACCTGAGGTTTATCGGTTTGATATACGGCTGCCCGCTTTTTTCCTCTCCGATGTTCCCGCCGCCCTTTCGTTACCTCTTTGCTGTTCTTCTTACTGTGTCAGCCTTGGGAATAGTGGACTCTCAGGAGATTCCGCTGCTGTATTTTGAAAATGTTGTCTCTCTCGCGATTCTCGGTGTGCGGGAACTGTTGATGGGGATTGCCCTTGGTTTCCTCGCCTCCCTTCCGCTGGTGGCTGTACAGGTGGCCGGGGAGCAGACAGGGACGGTAATAGGCTTCTCCATGGCGCAGGTTATGGACCCCATGACCCAGACGCAGACATCTATCCTGGGACAGCTGAATCTCCTTATGACGATGTGGTTCTACTTTCATTGGAATGGACACCTTTTGATGATTCAGGCTGTGATCGAGAGTCTGAAACTGGTGCCGATGGGGCAGCTTTCGCCCTTCCCCGCCGGGGATGTTGGGGCCGGCACGTGGCTCCAGGGAATCTTCACCCTCTCAATGAGGATGGTGTTGCCCTTCTACTGTGCGTTGGTCCTGTCCGATATCGGACTTGGCTTTCTGGCGCGGACGGTTCCTCAGATGAACATCTTTGTTGTGGGACTGCCCGTTAAGGTGATGTTGGGATTCATGGTCTATGCGGTTGTCCTGCCGCTGACAGTGGACCTTGTTTTTGCTCACTTTGAGCGCTGGATTGAATTTGCCCTGGGGGAACTTTTGCTTTGGCGTCCCGCATCCTGAGTGCCGTCTGCCGTCTGCCCTTTGATATACAATTTTTCGGGCAGGAGAGAACGGAGCCGGCCACTCCGCACAAGCGCAACAAGATTCGTGAGGAGGGGCGTGTCTGCACAAGTAAGGATCTTGGCGCGGCGGTGCAGATATTGACGGCTCTGGCGGGGCTGCTCATGCTTGGGCCTTTCATGTGCGGTCTTCTGACCGAGCTCCTGATCTTTGCAGTGCGCTTCATGGGGGATCAGGCGCTTCTGGAGGACGGTTGGTTCTATTTTGTCTCCTGGGAGGCTGTGAAGCGGTATTTTTTTACGTGGCTTCCCCTGGCTCTTCTCGTCAGCTTCTTTGCCACAGCCACCATTATCTACCAGGTTGGGCTGACGGTGACATTCGAGCCTTTCAAACCCAAGTTTGATCGTCTTAATCCCATCTCCGGGATGAAGAAGATCATTTCGCTCCGCTCCATTGTCGAGCTTTTGAAGGGACTGTTAAAGGCGAGCCTCTTCGCCATCATCATCTATACGGCGGTTCGGGATTATCTCCCCGTCTCCTCCAAAACCATGCAGATGCCGCTGGAGATTGGCAGCGTGGCCTTTTGGGATATGCTCTGGACCCTGGCGATGCGTCTTGCGATGCTGCTTCTGGTGCTGGCGTTTGCCGACTATGCCTATCAAAAGTGGGATTTTGAAAAGTCCATCCGCATGAGCAAGCAGGAGATTAAAGAGGAATACAAGCAAATGGAAGGAGACCCGCAGATCAAAAGCAAAATCCGCCAGAAGCAGCGCGAGATGGCGAGGCAGAGAATGATGTCTGATGTTCCGAAAGCCGATGTCGTCATCACGAACCCTACGCACCTGGCTATTGCCCTGGTCTACGACCGTCAGCTCATGAGAGCGCCGCAGGTTGTGGCAAAGGGCAGCGATTACCTTGCGAAGCGTATCCGGGAGATTGCCCAGGCCAGCGGCATCCCCATTATTGAAAACAAACCCCTGGCGTGGGCGCTCTATGAGGGAGTTGAGGTCGGAGAGGAGATACCGGAGGAACTTTACCGCGGTGTTGCCGAGATCCTGGCGATGGTCTACCGGCTCAAAGCGTCGTGAGCCCACCGCAGGAGACTTGGACGATACCCGTATGATGGTGTATAATGCAGTAGGTTTATCTTTTAGTTCTTTCGCTGATTATTGTCTAACCCGCAGGGTACAGGCTTGAAGCGTTAAAGTCCCAAAAAGGAAGGAATTATACATATGTTGAAAAAATTTTTTTGTAGAAAAATTGTTTGTTTTTTGTTCCTTTGCATCATGGCACTGCCGTCTTTTGCCGCTGAGAAAACGCCCCCGGCGATGGAAAGATGGATACGCCGGAGCAAGGTGGCAGATAGGGACGGCACTCAGGAAGTGACACTCAAGGTAACCTACTACGCAAACGAGTACGTTGACGCGCTTGTGAAATCAGAGGCGGAGAAAAATCTCTGGACCCAGGATGAAATGGAGAATTATCGGTACACGCTGCTGAAAACAATCAACCTTCAGGATTCTCTTCCCTTCCATATCGATCTTTATGTTACGGGAGTTCCCATGTACCCGGCCCCCTTTGACAAGCACATCTACCTCATGATTGGAAAAAAACGTTATACCCCCTCTGACTATGACAAACGCTTTAACTTCAAGGTCAGCGGAGGGCGGGACGGGATGGTGCATTTCCCGCGCTATGACCCCAAAACAGGTGAAGATGTGCTGAAAGGGGCCAAGGATGTCCGGCTTTTCTTTGATGCTTCCATCACATATGCTCAGGCTGGCAAGGGCGATTTTATGTGGGTGTGGGACATTACCAAGGACAAACCGGCCATGGCGGGGGACGGCAAGGCGGAGGCACGTCTGGAGGTCGATCGTCTGCTTCGCCGCATGGAAAAGCTGGATAAGGAACGGCAGGAACTGCAGGGCAAGCTGGACACACTCAATAAAGAACTCGGCGAGATTAATTCTCGTATTGATGAACTGCAGTCCCGTTAGGATTTCAGGGACTGAAAGAGGAAGAGGAAAAAGATGAAACGTGTTGCTGTATTGACCAGCGGGGGAGATTCCCCCGGCATGAATGCCGCCATTCGCGCGGTGGCCCATACATGTATGTTTAATGATGTGGAATGTGTGGGCGTGATGCGCGGATATGAGGGGCTGATAGAGGGGGACTACAAGGTTCTGGACCGTGCGGCGGTGGGGGGTATTATCCATCGCGGCGGGACAATTCTTAAAACCGCGCGCAGTGAGCGTTTTACGACGCCTGAGGGGCGCCTGACCGCTCTGGAGAAGATGAAGGAACATGGAATCGAAGGGCTTGTTGTGATTGGCGGAGATGGATCTTTCCATGGAGCCAAGGCTCTGCACGACCTTGGATTTCCGGTTATTGGCGTTCCCGGCACTATCGACAACGATATCACGGGGACGGATGAGACCATCGGTTTTGATACAGCTGTCAATACAGCCCTGGAGGCGATTATGCGCCTCCGGGATACCGCCTCCAGTCATGACCGGCTCTTTATCGTTGAGGTTATGGGACGCAACGCCGGGTTTCTGGCTCTGGAAACTGCCGTGGCGTCCGGGGCGGAGTATGCGGTTGTTCCGGAGCTGCCTCTGAGCATTGGCAATCTCTGCAAACTTCTGAGAGAATCCTATGCGGAGCACAAGAGTCACACCCTGATTATCCTTGCGGAAGGGGTTATGTCCGCGCATGAAATGAGAGATAAACTTCAGGACACAGGCGGCTATGATGCCCGCGTGACGGTGTTGGGGTACATTCAGAGGGGGGGACACCCGACCTCATTTGATGTGGTCCTGGCTACCCGCATGGGGGCCTTTGCGACAGAGTCCCTGTTGATTGGCAAATCCGGGATGATGGTGGGGAATATCAATCATAAGCTTGTTCTCAGCCCGCTGGAACGCGCCTGGAGTGAGCAAAAATCCCTCAGCCCGGAGCTATTGAGCCTGGTCAACAAGATGAATTGACGTGCGCGGTGTTCTGCGGCGGCAAACGTGACCCTGTGAAGCTTAAATCTCTGTTCCCCTGGCTCCTGATGGTCTTTGCTCTGGCCCTGACCCTCCTGGTGTTCTGGATGGTGGGAAGAGGCAGGTTGAAGCCAAGGCTGGAGCTGATGATTTCAAATGTATCAGTCGGCGTGGATTTTGAGGATCACCCTTTTCTTGCAGGGACGGCTTCCCGTTTTGCTTATGGGACAAGACAGGTGTGTCTGCGCTTTGACTACAGCCGTCTGGAGGAGGACACACCGGTTGTGATTCTCTGGGACATGGATGGCAAGCGGGTTCAGGCGGAGTCTTATGAGTTGTTGGCTCCGTCTGGGACCAAGATGTATTGTCTGCTCCGGGAGGATGGCTCTCCATTGCCCCGAGGTTCTTATGCGGTCATAATACAGTGTGGCCCAGAATTTACACCAACATTTCATTTTGAAATTTATTAAATTTTAAACTATTGATTAAGAATATTAAATTGCCCCCTGCGGGGCATTTGAGGTGATTACTAGATATGATGATGTACGGCGAACAGGATACGGACCGGTTATGGTGAGGGTGGCTAAGGAGGAGACGAAGGCGTCCCCGAAGGCGGCCCCGAAGAGAAGAGGACGTCCTCCGCGTGCTAAGGCGCCTGAGATTGATAATGAACTTAAGCTTCCAGGGATGGATTTGGAGCCGCAGTCTGCCGGGGAGGAGACGAGTACGGAGAAAGAGCCGGTGAAAGTCCGCCGGCGCGGCCGTCCTCCCAAATCGGCTTCAAAACAGGAGAAAACGCCGGTGCGGAAGGCAAAGCGGGTGGTTGAACCGGAGCCTTTGTCTGAGGAGGAACCGGATGATATCCAACTCGAAACAGAGGAGACGGAAGAGTCGCTTCCGCTTCCTGCTGAGGAGACAGAAAATCAGGCGCAGCGGACCTATGTATCGTCATCCCGCGAGTCCTTTCAGCATCCGAAGCCCAAACACACCTATGCTTACCTTGCCGAGCAGAACCTGATGGATCTTCGCAGGATTGGGAAGGAGTGCAACGTTGCAGGGCTTACCGCGCTACGCAAGGATGACCTGATTATCTCGATCCTGAGGGCCCAGGCTGAGAGCATGAACTACCGCTTCGGAGGCGGAACGCTGGAAATTCTGCCTGAGGGCTTCGGCTTTCTGCGCCCCAAGGGAATGCTGCCGACGGAAAACGACGTTTATCTGTCCTCGTCCCAGATACGGCGCTTTGGACTGCGCAACGGGGATGTGATTTGGGGCCTGATTCGTCCACCGCGTGAACAGGAACATTACGAGGCGCTGCTGCGCGTGGAGACGGTCAATTTCTCAGACCCGGAGTCCTCCCGACAGCGTCCTTTGTTCTCTCAGTTGACGCCTATTTTCCCCAATGTGCGTATTAATCTGGATTCCGGGCCTGGCGACTGGGCGACCCGACTTGTGGATATGTTTGCGCCCATTGGCCTGGGGCAGAGGGCGCTGATTGTTTCACCGCCTAAAGCGGGGAAGACGACTCTGCTCAAGAGAATCGCCAAGGCGATTACACAGAACTCTCCGGACATCATCCTCATGGCCCTGCTCATCGACGAGCGGCCTGAGGAGGTTACCGATATCTCCCGCTCCATTGAGGGTGAGGTGATTGCCTCAACCTTCGACCGGCCGGCAGAGGAACACATCCGTGTGGCCAATCTGGCCCTTGAGAAAGCCAAACGTCTGGTGGAGGCGAGGCGGGATGTCGTTATCCTTCTTGACTCGATCACGCGGCTGGCGCGGGCCTCGAACCTGACGGTTCCTCCGTCGGGACGTACGCTTTCGGGCGGTCTGGATTCGTCGGGGCTTTATTTCCCCAAACGTTTCTTTGGAGCCGCGCGCAACTTTGAGGAAGGCGGGAGTCTGACCATCGTGGGGACCGCGCTGACGGAGACGGGAAGCCGTATGGACGACGTCATCTACGAGGAGTTCAAGGGTACGGGCAATATGGAACTTCACCTGTCCCGTAAGCTGTCGGAGCAGAGGATATTCCCTGCCATTGACATCACAAAGTCCGGCACACGCCGGGAGGAACTGTTGATTCCGGAGGAGGAGCTGACACGGCTCTGGGTTCTGAGGAAGCGAATTGTCGGTGTGGATGAGGCGGGAGCCCTGAATCTTATCCTCGACAAGCTGAAGCAAACCAAGAATAATCATGAGTTTTTGATGTCGATAAAGCTGAATTAGCTCCTTTTAGCGGAGATGCCGAATTGTGCTATAATGTCCACATTGAGGTGGATTGAAACCTTTAACGTCGTAGTCCTATCCTTAGCCCGATGCAGGACAGCGACGGTGCGGGAGGGATTATTTTGAAGACAGACCGAGGCCCGGCCGGCCTGCTCTTAAGAAAGGCAGGGCCCACAGGACAGGGGCAGAATCGCTCCGCCGGTTTTTGTTGGGGGTTTTGCGTTGTTGTGTGTATGACATTTGGGATTGCCTCTTTCCTGATGATTTCCGCCTGGGGGCGGTTCTCCGGCGTGGCGTGGGGCAGCATGGAGAAATCCAGTGCTGTTGTTGCAAAGGAAGGATTTGTCACCATCGAGGTCACTGATGTTGAGAGAGAGGCGTTTCGTGCTCAGTCCGACATGCCGGAGGATTCTGCCGTTTCCTCTCAGAGATTTGCGGCGCTGTCCATGACGGATGTGGAGGATTTTGGGCCGTTGCCTAAGTCTCTTTCGGACTTTGAGAGCATTGTTCTTAATGCCCAGGATGACGGCACCCAGATGCCCGACAACAGCATGGAGGACCTCAGCGGCCTTCCTGATTCCATGAAGTCAGAAGAGGACGTCAAACTGGAGAAGGAAGAGGCCCTCTGGAGGGAACACATTGTCAAATCAGGGGAGACATTGTCGGATATTGCCCTGCTATACGGCGGGCTCACCGCGCAGGACATTCTTCGTGCCAACGGTCTGAAGGACGCCAACCGTCTGTCCCAGAACCAGCTTCTTCTCATCCCCCGTGATTCGTCAAAAATTGAGGATACCCTTGACGAAGTACGCACGCGGCAGATGCGTGTCGCCGCTATTAAAGAGAAAGTTGTTCCGCTGAAGGTATCCTCTTATGTTGTGGCACGGGGCGACAGTCTCTGGTCGATATCGAACTCTCAGAACATTGAACTGGATACGCTGGTGGGGAGCAACACCTTTAAGACCTCTGCGACTCTGCGGCCTGGGGCGGTTTTGCGCATCCCCAATCAGGATGGTATTTTCTACATCATGCGCAAGGGAGAAAAGGCTGAGGCCGTGTGTAAACGCTATGGGGTGAGCGTTGAGAAACTCAGGCAGGTTAATTCAAAAATCAACATCGCTTCTCTCAAGGCGGGGGACGAGATTTTCCTGCCGGGGGCTTATCCTCACGTGCTGGCGAATGAAAAGGAAGCAGAGCAGCCTGCAGCAGTCAAGAAAGGAAAGACACCCAAAAAAATTGAAATCCCTGTGAAGAGCGCCAATCAACCCTATCGGTGGCCTGTCATGGGCCGTATCAACAGCCCCTTCGGCTGGCGCCGGCATCCCATCACCCGACGCCGCAACTTCCACACAGGAATAGATATCAAGGCTGACCGTGGGGCTTTGGTACGCGGGGCTGCAGCAGGTAAGGTTGCTTACTCCGGCTGGATGGGGGGGTATGGCAAGGTCCTTGTCATTGATCATCCCAATGGGCAGTCTACCCTGTATGCCCATTGCAGTACTCTCATGGTGAAACAGGGGGCCTCCGTCTCAAAGGGGCAGAATGTTGCGAGGGTAGGGACCACAGGGGCCTCGACGGGGCCGCACCTTCACTTTGAGGTGCGTAACGGAAACAGTCCGGTTAACCCTCTGAAGTATCTGAAGTAATGCTTTTGCGCTAAGAGGAACGGGGGTCAGATTTTTCTGGCCCCGTTTTTTCTTTTTTGTCTGTATACCGGGGGTGTCGCAGAGATTATGGCAAAGTATATTTTCATCACAGGTGGTGTGGTTTCCTCGCTGGGAAAGGGAATTACGGCGGGGTCCGTGGGGACCCTGCTTAAGAAGAGAGGACTCAGGGTCTCTATCCTCAAGGTGGATCCCTATCTGAATGTGGACGCGGGGACGATGAACCCCTTTCAGCATGGCGAGGTCTTCGTGACCGACGACGGGGCAGAAACGGACCTTGACCTGGGGCACTACGAGCGTTTCATCGATGAGACGCTGGGGGAGCAGAACTCCATCACCACAGGGAAAATCTATTCCAGTGTCATAGCGAAGGAGCGGCGGGGGGACTATCTGGGCGGGACAGTTCAGGTGATTCCTCACATCACAAATGATATCCAGGAACGCATGGTGCGCGCCGGCGAGGGGCTGGATGTCCTGATTGTGGAGATTGGGGGCACAGTGGGAGATATTGAGGGACAGCCTTTCCTTGAGGCAATTCGTCAGATGTCCAACCGCGTTGGACGCGAGAATGTTGTCTACTGTCATGTTACGCTTGTCCCCTGGCTTGAGGCGGCCAAAGAGCTGAAGACCAAGCCCACTCAGCACAGTGTTCAGGAGCTGCGACGGATTGGAATCCTGCCTAACATCCTCGTTTGCCGCACAAGTCATCCGATGGACCAGGACATGAAGAACAAGATTGCGCTGTTCTGCACTGTGCCTTCGGAGGCTGTTATTGAGGTGATGGACGAGAACACAATCTATAACGTTCCCATCAGTCTGCACCGCCAGGGGCTGGATGACCTGATTCTTCGATATCTTGGACTTCCCTGTGACACAGAGCCCGATCTTTCGGATTGGCGGCGCGTGGTCGACCGTTACGTGAACCCCCCGAATTCCGTGGAGATTGCCCTTGTGGGAAAGTATGTCCAGCACAAGGATGCTTACCTCAGCGTTGTTGAGGCTCTTCATCACGCAGGCATCCATCACAATGTCCGGATTGAGGTCAGGTCCGTGGAGTCGGAGGATCTGGAGACGGGAGATCCGGCAGAACTGCTGAAAACAGCGGACGGTATCCTCATCCCCGGCGGCTTTGGAGCACGCGGAGTGGAGGGAATGATCCGCGCCGTGCAGTATGCCCGTGAGAACGGGGTCCCACTGCTGGGGATCTGCCTTGGAATGCAGATGATGGTTGTCGAGTATGCGCGGAACGTCTGCGGGCTGCATGGGGCCCACAGCAAGGAAATGGACCCGGCGACTTTGCATCCTGTCATTCACCTGATGCACGAGCAGGAAAACCTTGATACAATGGGTGGAACCATGCGCCTTGGTGCGTATCCCTGTGATATCGTGGAGGGGACCCAGGCTGCGCGGGCCTACGGTGTGCTCCATATCACTGAGCGCCACCGTCACCGCTATGAGTTCAACAACGCCTACCGGGACCGTTTGGAGCAGGCAGGGCTGAAGGTCTCCGGCATATGCACTGAGCGGGACCTGGTGGAGATTGTAGAACTGCCGGGACACCCCTGGTTCGTGGGAGGGCAGTTCCACGGAGAGCTGAAGTCCAGACCTGTCCGGCCGCATCCGCTTTTCGCCGGTTTTATTGGGGCGACACTGGAGCGGCAGCGTGTCCGGGAAGGGATAAAGTAAAAGGAGGTTGTTGGTTTTGAGAAGGACGTGTCTTGCTTTTGTGATGGCTTTTGCTGCGCTCTTCATGGCTGCCGGCGCAACAGCGGCTGAGGATAATAACTCCTCTGCTCAGATGATGGAGACGATTGAGACGATACTCTACGGAGATTCTTCCAAGGGAGGCCTGATTGAGCGGCTGTCCACAGCAGAGGAGGCCCTCTTTGGGCGTAGCCTTCCCGGGACCATTGCCGAGCGTCACGCTGCAATCCTCAATTTTTTGGACACTGGGACGGAAGATCAGCCCTCCATGCTTTTCAAACTTGGGGTGGCGGAGTGGATTGTCGATAAAAAAATCAAAGCTTCGCAGCCTGCGATGACGCGGCTTGAGGCACTGGAGATGAATTTGAGCGGGGCTGTCCAGCATGGAAGGCCCATTGCGATGCGTGTTGAGAGCATACTGGCCACACTGGTGACGGATCCTGTAACCTTCCATGTCGTGCGGCTTCCCAAGGATGTTCCCCTGAAACTTCGTTTTTTGGATGAACTGAGCCCTGCGAAGAGCAAAACGGGGGATTTTGTGCGGGTGGAGCTGACGGACGATCTTATTGTGGACAACTGCCTTGTTGCTCCGGCGGGTTCGCTTCTTCTGACGGAGGTTCGCGAGGTGAAGAAGCCGGGCAGATTTGGAGTCCCGGGAGAAGTACGCCTGAATTTTAACGGCTTGAAGCCGCTGGGTCCCCAGCGGCCTGCCGTAACCGTGGGGGAGGCCTCCAAAAAGGCCATTGAGGAAGCCCGGAAAGTGGGAAGCAAGGGCGAAGGAACCCTTATCGGTGCAGGGGCCGCCAGCATTGCCGGCGCGATGATTCTTGGTCCGGTGGGGCTCATCAGCGGGATATTCATTCGCGGAGATTCCATCCGCATCCCTGAGGGGTCCATTACTTATATTCAGACAGCGGAGGACACAGACGTCTCAGCCTACCCAATTCCTGAGAGTCTGCACGTCAATCCTGAAGCTTCCATCAAGGGAGCGAAGAGCAGCGATCCTGCGCAGAATCAGGGGACCAGCTATGATCCAGACCGGGACCTCATCATTAAGAGGGACGCCGATGTGTTCAATCGGGGAACAAACCGGCAGCCTGGCGGGGCTGCAGGTGATTCTGTTGAGTTGCCGCCGGAGCAGACGATTAACTGATTTTCTCCTATGCGACGTCACCAGCTCCTCTTTTTGATTTGTTTTTTGATTTGTGCGCTTATGGGGCTGCTCCTGGCAGCCCCACAGGTGTTTGCAGAGGAATTGGATCTCCCTCTGAATGAGACCGTGAGAATTCTGGAACGCTGGACTTCGGCTCACTGGGGGAGGGATTGCTTTGTCTGGGTGGTTCGTTACCCTGAGGAGCTGGCAGGGCCATGGGTTGATGCCGAGGCGCAGAAGACGGGCATGACAGAGGAGACAAGAAGCGCCTATCTCGAGAAATTCATCTCGGATCTTGAGCTCGACCGGTCGGAGACATTTCTGGTAAGCCTTTACTCCTACGGCCCACAGCCCATTCGTCTTGCGCCTGCGTCGGACAACATTACTCTTCTGACTTCGTCAGGGGAGCGGGTCCCCCCCACTCGCTATGATTCCAGGCTGGATGCCTCTGCCGGCGGTGTTGTGCAGGGGCTTGTTTTCTTTCCAAAACAGCCGGATGAGGATTTCAGCCTTGCCATCCGGGGCTTGGGTGTCCACGAGGAGCAGCTCTTCTCTTTCAGAGGAGGGCAGCAGCCCCTTTCTCTGGGGGCAGCGAGGGCTGAGGCTGAGCCGGAGGTAGTGATTGTTGACCTGCCCCGCCGTCCGGCGAAAAATGAGAAAAAAGACAGTGAGACCCGGGCGCAGGGCCGGTCCCAGAGACGAAAGGTGGAGCCGGCGCCGGAAGTTCCTCCTCCTCCCCCTGTGCCAAGGGAAGTTCCTCCCTTATTGGTGGAAGATTCCAGTGACATGGCTGCGTTCGTTCAGTCTGTGCGCGAGCGCGGAGCACCTAAGCCTGCCAACAGCCCGGAGCAGGGAAAGAAAAAGGAAAAGGAAAAGGAAAAGAAGAAGTCCGGAACTCCGGCAGCTCCGGTGAAGCCGCAGAATACCGGCGACGCCTATGTCAGCCGTGAACACGTCCTGAGGCAGTTTCTGGGGATGTGGGCCGGCAACCGGGCGGAGGAGATGTATGATATGCTTTCGGAGGGCTCGAAAAAGGTTATCTCACGGCAGAACTTCGCCAAAGAGGTGGCAAAGGCATCCGACTTTCGTGCCGCTCTGAAGGGAGAATACCGCATCGATTGGATTGGAGAGGAGCGGGCCCGCGTGATTACAACCCGGAGAGTTCTGATGTTCCGCTCCCTGATAACACGCACACTGGGCGTTGTCCGGGAGGGCTCCTCATGGAAGGTCGTCTGGTGAGCGAATGAAGCGGCGGAACAGGGTCATTCTTGGGATTCTCTTCGTGGGTTTTTTTGTTCTGGTTCGCTATGCGATGAGGGATATGCGGCTGGATGTCAACCTTCTTCGTGAGGGGCTGATGCGTATGCCGGGGCTTGTTATGGAGAACCTTCAAATGGAGCGGGAGGTGTCGGGAGATCTCTGGCGGGTTCACGTACCCTATCTGGACCGGGAAAAGGACCTTGTGACCATTCGTTCACTGGATGTCCGCCGCCAGCTTCGGGAGGGCGGTGAATGGTATTTCTTCGGGGCAGAGGGTGTGTATTCCCATGATGAAGGACGCGCGATAGTTCGAGGTGTGCTGGGAACGCTGGAAACGCGCGAGAGAATGTGGAATCTGGAAGGCCCTGAGCTTCATTGGGACAATCAAAGCAGGGAGTTTACGTTCCCGGCGGGGCTGACCCTCTATGACAGTGAGTTTAGCCTCGTGACGCCAAAGGCCAGTATGGATGAGGCCGGCGTTGTTCTGTTGGAAAAAGGGGGTTCGATTCAATGGACGAGGCCTTTGGAATAAAAGTACGCAATGAATTTACAGCGGCGGCCCTTGCACTGTTGACAGTTTTGCTGTTGTTCTGCGGTGCGGCATGGGCTGAGGACTCCTCTTCAAAAGAGGAGAGGGTCGTCCTGAACGCAGATCGGGTTTCCTACAATGACGAAACGGGGCAGGCCAGTGCCCGGGGAAATGCCGTGCTGAATTACCGTGGAACGACCATCAGGGCCGAGCGCATTGATTACGATGCCCAGACGCAGAAGGTAGAGGCCATGCCCCTGCCGGGAGAGCAGTTGGTCATGACCCACTCCTCCGGGCGGACGCTGAAGGGTGACCACCTGGACTACGACCTTGTGACGCGCGAAGGCGTCCTGACCGGCGCACGAACCAACCTCCCGATGGGGGAGGGGACTCTCTTTGTTTACGGCGGGGAGATTGACGTTGTTCCCTGGGATACCGCTGTGGAGCGCGGATTGGTGCATGGACAAAAGGGCCGGCCGGAGGATTACGCTGTCCAGTGGCATGATGTGAACCTGACGACCTGTGCACTGGATCACCCGCATTATCGTCTGGTGTCCAAGACCATCACAGTGATTCCAGGACAGCGTGTTATCGCCAAGAGGCCGCGGATATACCTGGGAAACACCTACCTTTTCACTTCACCGCTGGACTATGTGACCTCGTTTGAACGCCGCTCGGTACGATATTCCCTGATGCCCTACTTCCAGCGCAGCGACCAGAGGGGCGTGGGAGGCGGGATCAACGGGACGCTTGGATGGGACACAGGGTCGCTCTCCCTTGGGGTGGCCGGAGCGGATAAAATTGGTCTGGAATGGATGTTTGAGGTGGAGCAGAAACTGAGCAGTGAGTTCACGCTCAGGGCAGGGGTGGACTACACCTGGGATGAGGCCTGGGATGAGAAACAGTGGCGTCCTTCTGCCTCCCTGATGTGGTATCGCGATGGCTGGAACGTTGCCCTGAATTGGAAGAAGAACGAGTACATCGAGGATCAGAAAAGCACCCTCTACGACTACAAAGGCAGGCTCGACCGCAGGCCGGAGGTGGTTGTCCAGACACCCTGGTACAAGACGAGTGAGTGGAGCTGGCTGAACCTCATAGCCTCATGGGGGAATTTCCGTGAGGAGATATACAACGGCAGAACAATATCGGCTAAACGGTACGGGTTGTGGGCCCACAATTATTTTGAGCGGACTCTGTGGCCGCAGGTGGAGTTTTTCTCGGACCTGACTGGGGGCGTTTGGTTCTACGATCTCGACAGCGAGGATCATGAGAGCCTCCGGACTCTCACAGGCCTCCGTTACCGACTTGGCATTGTGGAACTTGGGACGGCTTATGAACGGCGCTACGTCTGGGGAGAGAGTCCCATGTTATGGGACCAGTATGAGAAGAGAGAAAGAATTCACCAGAAGATACGTTTCCCTGTGGCGCGCGTTGGAGGGCGTCAGCCCTTTGATAAACTTTACGCTGCGGCAAGGGGAAGCTATGACCTTGACCAGTCCATGGTGGACGAGATTATCTACAGCCTGCAGTGGGTCACGGACTGTATGATGTGGGACCTGCACTTTAGAAATGACCGCACATCCGGCGGCGACAACAGAATCGGCTTGTCGCTTTCGATACTGGCTTTCCCTGAAACCACGGCATCTTTGGGGCAGAGGCTGGAACGAGATCCCTTTGACCGTCCGCAGGACCTGCCAAAATCACTGAAATAGGAGCGCTTTATATGGAACTGTGCTACATTGATGGTAATTTCACACCGCTGTCGGAAGCCCGGCTGCCC
This sequence comes from Fretibacterium sp., assembly GCA_024695065.1. Taxonomy (GTDB): domain Bacteria; phylum Synergistota; class Synergistia; order Synergistales; family Aminobacteriaceae; genus JAFUYV01. The sequence goes on from JAILIX010000009.1 coordinate 20,727, forward strand.
ATTACCGACCTCATCATCCAGAGGGGAGTTGGGGTCTTTGAGGTTATGGCCACGCATGAGGGGCGGGTATTGCTGATGACGCCTCACCTGGAAAGGCTGAGGAAAAGCGCGGAGAGCTCACGCATTTGCACCGATCTCCCCATGGAGGAGATGAAGGGGATTATCCGTGAGGGCGTGCGGCGTGCGGGGGAAAAGGTGAGGGTAAAGGCTTATCTCTCTGGTGGGGACACTTTTGACGGAGAGAAGGGATTTACGAACCCGCGATTCTTTGTTATCTTTGAAGCGATGGCTTTTCCTCCCAAAGAGTCTTACGAAAAGGGGGTGGCGCTGGAGCCGCTGCCCTATGGGCGTGACGATCCCTCCGTGAAGAGCGTGGATTACCGGCTGAGCTACAACCTGTCCCAGCCGGACGCTTTTGAGGGACTTTACTGTCCCGACGGGGAGATCACGGAGGCGGGACACAGTACTTTCTTCCTTGTTTTGGATGGCGGGAAAAAGCTGGTTACGGCTCCGTTGTCCCGTGTGCTTAAGGGGACGACGCGTCAGGTGATTCTGGAGCTGGCACGAAGCGAGGGCCTTGAGATTGAGGAGCGTTGCCCGCTGTGGGCGGAACTGACCAGTGCCAGCGAGGCTTTCATCACCGGGAGCCTCAAGATGGTTCTGCCCATTGTGCGTGTTGGCGGAATTGTCATCGGCAGCGGAAAGCCTGGCCCCGTGACCCGGCAGCTTTCGGAGCTCTATCTTCAGCAAATCGAAAAGTGGCTGGAGTAACAGATAAAATCTAAACTGGAAAAAGGAGTGTTGCACTATGGAACAGGTTCGTTCACTGTCGCAGCTGATTGAGGAGGCCAAGAAGCTCTGCGCGAGCAAGGGCAAGAAGCGACTGTCTGTCGCTATGGCTGAGGACGCCGGACTGATTTCCGCCATTGAGGAAGCCCGCAAGATGGGCCTTGTCGAGGCCACGCTGGTCGGCAACCCGGAAAAGGTCAAGGCCTGCATCGCCCAGGCGGGCGCGTCGGAGTCCGACTATCATATCATTGAGGAGAAAAACGAGGCGAAGTGTGGCCTTGTGGCCGTGTCTGAGGTCTCCTCCAAGCGCGCGGACATCTATATGAAGGGCCAGCTCCACACAGACCACTTCCTCCGCGGAATGCTGAACAAGGAGATTGGTCTTCGCAGCGGGCGTGTCATCTCCCACTGCTACTTCCACTCCATCCCCGGCATTGACCGCGTCATCTTCATCGCGGATGGCGCGTTCAACATGTATCCCGAGCTGAAGCAG
>JAILIX010000032.1 GCA_024695065.1 Fretibacterium sp.
CGATTAGGGAACTGCCCGAGGGAGTCTGGACGCGCATTGCAGCGGGCGAGGTGGTGGAGCGTCCGGCCTCGGCGGTGAAAGAGCTGGTGGAGAACGCGCTGGATGCAGGGGCGCGGCGTGTGCGTGTGCGCCTGTGGGACGGCGGACGGCTCCGAATCGTCGTGGAGGACGATGGCTGCGGAATTTCCCGGGAGGACCTGCCTCTGGCCCTGACGCCCCATGCCACGAGCAAAATCAGAGGCGTTGAGGACCTTGAGGCCATTCGTACCCTTGGCTACCGGGGCGAGGCCCTGGCCAGCCTGACGGCAGTGTCGGCTGTGGAGATACGCAGCCGGCCGGAGGGCAGCGAGGCCGGAGGGCTGATCCGCACCTCCGGCGGAAGCGTCGTTGAGACCCGTGCCGTCAACTGTGCCCCGGGGACGCGAGTTCAGGTGGACGAACTCTTTGGAAATCTCCCCGCGAGGAGGAAGTTCCTGAAGAGCGCAGGGGGTGAACTCCGGCGTGCGGCTGTCCTCATGCGTGAGTACGCGGTCTGCCGCCCGGATGTGGCCTTTGTCCTGGAACACGACGGACGTCAGGTTCTGGCGACGGAAGGAGGCGGCGAGGGAGAGGAAGGACGTCGGCGGGTCCTTGGAATCCTCTGGGGAGCGGGTCCGGAGATTCAGAGGACGGAGGCCGCGGCGGCCCATCTTTCCCTTGAGTGCTGGTGGCAGTCGCGCCAGACAGGCATCAAGGGGGCGGTGGGGAGAAACGACATCATGGCCTTCGTCAACGGACGGGCGGTGAACGATCCCCTTATCCGGGGAGCCGTGAGCGCGGCAGCGCGGGAGCTGTCCGGCAGCTGGGCCCTGTTTCTGTCTCTGGATCCCTCGCTGGTGGACGTCAACATTCATCCGGCCAAGGCGGAGGTCCGGTTCCGCTATCCCGGCGAGGTCTTCGATGCTGTGAGGCAGGCGGCCGATCAGCTGGGAAGCCCTGCGTTTGTGGCGCTTGACGGAGGGGAGAAGGGGATGAGGGAACCGCGTTCCCGCGCTGCCGCCATGACCCGGGGCTGGAATTTCCGCGACGGACAGGAGGTCCCAGTGCCGGAGGAGCAGCAGGAGGCTGCGTCGTTTCCTGCGGCAGGCGGGCAGGACGCCGCGTCGTTCCCTGCGGCCGGCGGACACTTCCCCTCCCGGGAAAAAACGGAATATATCCCTCCATCCGGGCAGAACAGGCAAAATAAACTTTTCAGCGGACGTCCGGCGCCCCTTTCCCGGGGAGAGGTGTATGGAGATGCTGCCTCCTTTCTCTTCTCCCGTGTTGAGCCGCCGGAATTCAGTGAAAACTCTCTCCCCGATGACCCGATTTATATGGGGCAGACCGCGTCTGGCTACCTTGTCTTCGACGCACCGGACGGCCTGACCCTGATGGATCCCCATGCGGCCCATGAGCGAATCGGTTATGAGCGCGTGAGAGCTCAGGCGCAGAAGGAATGGACGATGCAGAATCTGCTGGTTCCCGTGCCGCTGCCGCCGACCCTGGCTCTGGAGGCGGTGGAGCATCAGAAGGAGCTGGAGGAGGCGGGATTTGCTTTTGAGACAAAGGACGGGGGAACGAGCCTTCAGGCCGTGCCCTCCTGTTCCGCTGAACGTGTTGAGCCGGAGGCTCTGCTCCGGGCCTCTCTGGGGGCGCTTAGGGAGGAGCATGACGGGGACCCCCGGGAGCTCCTGTGGCGTGCGTGGGCCACGATAGCCTGCAAGGCCGCCGTAAAACTGACGGGGAAGCTTTCACGTGAGGAGGCGCTGACCCTTTGGCGCAACCTGCATCAATGCAGTCAGCCTTTCTTTTGTCCCCATGGCCGGCCGACGATGCTCAGGATGACGTCCCAGGATCTGGTACGCCACTTTGGGCGGGGGTAAATTCCATGTACAAGGAGTTTTTTTAATTTGGACACCATTCGTATTCTGGGCGCACGGGAGCATAACCTCAAGAACGTCAGTGTGGATATCCCGCGCGGCAAGTTTGTAGTGATCACAGGACCTTCCGGATCCGGCAAGTCCTCTCTGGCCTTCGACACGCTCTACGCCGAGGGCCAGCGGCGTTATGTGGAGTCCCTTTCCGCCTATGCCCGGCAGTTCCTTGGCGTACAGAAGAAGCCGGATGTAGATGACATCTCCGGTCTGTCCCCCGCCATTTCCATTGAGCAGAAGGGCACGGGACACAATCCCCGCTCCACCGTCGGCACGGTGACGGAAATCTACGACTACCTTCGCCTGCTTTACGGCCGCGTGGGAATTCCCTATTGTCCTGTCTGCGGCAAGCCGGTTCAGCGCCACTCCATCGATGAGATCGTGGGCTATATCCTTCAGGAGAACGACGGCCAGCGCATTGAGATACTGAGTCCCCTCGTCCGGGGAAAGAAGGGCGAATTCAGAAACCTGCTGGGCCAGATGCGCGAGAAGGGCTACACCCGGGCGCGTGTGGACGGCTCTGTCCTGTGGCTGGAAGAGGACATCGCGCTGGACAAAAGGAAGCGCCATAACATCGAGGTGGTCATTGACCGTCTGAAGGTGACGGCAGACCGGCGAAGCCGCATTACGGAATCTGTGGAGGCCGCCCTGCGCCTTGCGGAGGGGTTTGTCCTCATCGCGCCGGAAGGCCGGAGCGAGTACATGATGACGGAAAAGTACGCCTGCGCGGACTGCGGCATTGGGATGCCGGAGATTGAGCCGCGCCTGTTCTCCTTCAACAGTCCCTTCGGAGCCTGTCCTGACTGCGGAGGGTTGGGCAGCCACGAGCATTTCTCCGAAGAACTGGCGATCGATCCGGACCGGAGCATTGCCGATGGGGCCATTATTCCCTGGCGGTCAAAACCCTACGCCCTGACCAAAATCGCCCTTTTCGCAAAGAAGCATGGCTGGGACCTGTCGCCCAAATACGGGGACCTTCCTAAAGCGGTGCGCGACTTCATCTGGAACGGCAGCGGCGACGAGAAGGTGCCCATGGTGTTTGATGAGAAGGGCGCTGCCCGCCCTTACATGGGGCGCTACGAGGGCTTGTCCCACTGGCTTGAGACCCGCTGGCAGGACACGGAAAGCGAAGCTGTCCGTGAGGAGCTGGAGTCCTGCCGCGAGGAGGATATCTGCAAGACCTGCGGCGGGTTGAGGCTTCGGCCGGAGGCGCTGAATGTCAGGGTCGCGGGCTACGGCATCGGCGACCTGCTGGTCATGCCCGTGGACCAGCTTGCGCAGGTTATGAAGAATCTGGACCTTGGGAAAACCGACGCCGGCATTGTTGAACAGGTGATGATTGAGATAAGGAAGCGGCTGGACTTCCTGGTGGACGTGGGGGTAGGGTACCTTTCGCTGCTGCGGCGGGCGGACACCCTGTCCGGCGGTGAGAGCCAGAGGATACGCCTTGCCACGCAGATCGGCTCGAACCTCAGCGGAGTGCTTTACGTTCTGGACGAGCCCACCATCGGACTCCACTCCCGGGATACGGAACGCCTGGTCCGTTCGCTCGTTTCCATCCGGGATCTGGGCAACACGGTGGTCGTCGTGGAACATGACCGGGAGACCATGAAGGCTGCGGACGCACTCATTGAAATGGGGCCCGGCGCGGGGGAGCTGGGCGGCGAGGTCCTTCAGAACGGAAGTTATGACGAGGTGGCGGCGACGAACGGGCTCACGGGGCCTTACCTCCGGGGAGAGGCCACGGGAATCGTCAGGCCCTCCGGCCAGTTATTAAACCGTTCAGGCCGCGGAGCCGGTCGGCGGGAGCCGTCGGGCTGGCTGACCGTAAAGGGCGCGGCGCATCACAATCTTAAAAATATCGATGTGAGTATTCCCTGCGGTGTGTTCACCTGCCTGACCGGTGTCTCCGGATCCGGCAAGAGCAGTTTTCTCTACGATGTGCTGTATAAGGGGCTTCGGCGGAAGCTGGATCGGGACTTTCGCGAACGGCCCGGAAAGTTCAGTGCCATTGAGGGTACAGAGGCGTTTGACAACGTGGTCCTTGTAGACCAGAGCCCCATCGGACGCACACCCCGGTCAAACCCCGCCACCTACACCGGCGTGTTCTCCCTCATCCGGGAATTTTACGCCGGGTTGCCGGAGGCGAAGATACGGGGTTACGGCCCGGGGCGCTTCAGCTTCAACGTGAAGGGGGGACGATGCGAGGCCTGCGGGGGGGCCGGTTCGATGAAGATATCCATGCTCTTCCTGCCGGACGCCTACGTGGACTGCGAAATCTGCGGCGGAGCGCGGTACAATCACGAGACGCTGGAGGTGAAGTTCAAGGGCAGGTCCATCGCGGATGTGCTGTCCATGACGGTGGATGAGGCTGTGGAGTTCTTCAGGGACATCCCGCGCATCGTGACGAAGCTCCGGCTCATTCAGGACGCGGGGCTGGGCTACATCCGCCTGGGACAGTCGGCCCTGACGCTCTCCGGAGGGGAGGCCCAGCGGGTGAAATTGTCGAAGGAACTGTCCAAGCGCTTCGGCGGCCGGACGCTTTACCTGCTGGATGAGCCCACAACAGGACTGTTCTACACGGACGTGAGGAAGCTGCTGGAGATCGTGCACCGCATGGTGAACAACGGCAGCACGGTGGTTTTCATAGAGCATAATCTGGATGTGCTGCTCTCCGCGGACTACATCGTCGACCTTGGGCCGGAGGGCGGAGAGGGAGGCGGCCGCCTTGTGGCCTCAGGCACGCCGGAACAGATCATGAAGAAGGGCAAGGGCTACACAGCCCGTTTTCTGAAGGAGTATGCGAAGGAAATCAAGGGTTGACTTTTTGTGGCGGAACGCCGTCAAAATGGTATAATCAGAAAGTGCGCTATAAGTGCGCAGTATTCATTCAAATTCAATTCAAGGAGGTTTTTGCGTTGAAGAAGTTTGTTGTGTTGGGGCTGCTGGTTTGCGCGCTGTTTGTTGGGACAGCGTGGGCGGACGAGGCTGCGTTCCACATCGGCATCATGACCGGGACCGTCTCTCAGAGTGAGGATGACCTTCGCGGCGCGGAGCTGATGATTCAGAAGTACGGCGACGCCAGCAAGGGCGGCATGATTACCCATGTGACCTATCCCGATAACTTCATGTCCGAGATGGAGACCACCATCACCCAGATCGCTGGTCTGGCCGACGACCCCAAGATGAAGGTCATCGTCGTGAACCAGGGAATCCCCGGAACCACCGAGGGCTTCCGCCGTGTGCGTGAGAAGCGGCCGGACATCCTGCTCTTCGCGGGCGAGGCTCACGAGGATCCCGGCGTCATTACCTCAGCTGCGGACATGGCTATCAACACGGATAACATCAGCCGCGGCTACACTATCCCGCTGGGCGCGAAGAAGATGGGGGCGGATACGTTTGTCCACATTTCCTTCCCCCGCCACATGAGCTATGAGACCCTGGGCCGCCGCCGCGCGATTATGGAAGAGGCTTGCAAGGATCTGGGCATTAAGTTTGTGTTTGAGACGGCTCCGGATCCCACCGGCGACGTGGGTGTGGCCGGCGCACAGCAGTATATTCTTGAGCGTATGCCCGCCTGGATTGAGCAGTACGGCAAGAACGCGGCGTTCTTCTGCACCAACGACGCCCACACAGAGCCTCTGCTGAAGCGCATCGCCGAGCTGGGCGGCTACTTTGTCGAGGCTGACCTTCCCTCCCCGCTGATGGGCTATCCCGGCGCGCTGGGCATCGACCTGTCCAAGGAGAGCGGCAACTGGCCCGCTATTCTGAAGAAGGTGGAGCAGGCGGTTATCGACGCCGGTGGCAAGGACCGCATGGGCACTTGGGCTTTCTCCTATGGCTACACGAACAGCGCCGCTCTGGCGGAGTTCGGCAAGCGTATCGTTGAGGGCAAGGCCAAGATGGACAGCCTGAAGGACCTGATTGCCTGCTACAACGAGTACTGCCCCGGCTCCAAGTGGAGCGCCAGCTACTACACCGATGCCGGCACGGGCGTCCGCAACAAGAAGTTCGTTCTGGTTCGTCAGGACACCTACGTGTTCGGCAAGGGAACCCTGGGCCTGACCGAGGTTGAGGTGCCGGAGAAGTACTTCAGCATCAGCAAATAAGAGCCGCGGATCCTTAACCGGCTTTTGAGGGGAAGGCATTGCGCTTTCCCCTCTTTTTGAACAGCGAGGTGATTTTATTGTCCGAAGTACCCCTGTTGAAATTGGAGAACATCGGAAAAGAATATTATGGCAACCGGGTATTGTCGAACGTCAGCTTCTCTCTCATGCGCGGAGAGATTCTGGGACTGGTGGGGGAAAACGGTGCAGGAAAGTCCACCCTCATGAATATTCTTTTCGGAATGCCCGTCATCGGCGCGACGGGCGGCTACGAGGGAAAGGTCATCTTTAACGGCAAACCCGTTCATTTCACATCTCCGACTCAGGCCCTGGCGGCCGGCATCGGTATGGTGCATCAGGAATTCTCTCTCATTCCCGGCTTCACCGCCACGGAAAATATCCAGCTCAACCGTGAGGTTTTGAATCCATCTCTGTTGGAGTATATCTTCAGCCACCGTATGTCCACTCTGGACCGCGACGCAATGCGGGCCCGTGCGGACACAGCAATCAGGACGCTGGGTGTGGACATCAGCCCGGACATGGTTGTGGCGGAGATGCCCGTGGGCTACAAGCAGTTCATTGAGATTGCCCGGGAGATTGACCGCGAGCAGACACGGCTTCTGTTCCTGGATGAACCCACCGCCGTGCTGACGGAAACCGAGGCGGAAATTCTGCTCAAGGCGCTGAAGAAACTGGCTGAGAGCGGTATCGCCATTGTGTTTATCTCCCACAGGCTGAACGAGGTCAAGGAGCTCTGCGACCGTATCGTTGTGCTGCGTGACGGCGAAGTCATTCAGGAAGCGGATGCCAAGACGGCCACTGTCCGGGAAATCGCGTCCTGGATGGTGGGCCGCGCCGTCAGCGAAAAAACGGAGGAAAAACCGCAGAAATCTCATGTGATTCACGATGAGACAGCCCTGAAGGTTGAGCATCTGTGGGTAGACATGCCGGGCGAGACAGTGCGTGACGTGTCCTTTGAGGTGAAGAAGGGCGAGATTTTTGGAATCGGCGGCCTGGCGGGGCATGGCAAGCTGGGTATTCCCAACGGCATCATGGGGCTGTCCCCGGCGGGCGGAAATGTGGAGCTCTTTGGCAGGCGTATCCCCCTGAATAAGCCCCGCAGGGCGCTGGACAGGAAGATGGCCTTTGTGTCAGAAGACCGCCGGGGTGTGGGGCTTCTGCTGGACGAGCGTATTGACTGGAACATTACTTTTACGGCTATGCAGGTGCAGGGCCGATTCCTCAGGGGCATCCCCGGCATCTTGCAGCTTCGGGATGATGAGGCCATGAGGAAGGAGACGGAGTCACTGATTAAGCTGCTGGACATCAAATGCACGGGGCCTGCCCAGCATGCGGGTGAACTCTCCGGCGGCAACCAGCAGAAGGTCTGTCTGGCCAAGGCCTTTGTCCTTCAGCCGGATCTCCTGCTGGTATCCGAGCCCACGCGGGGCATTGACGTCGGCGCCAAGACTCTGGTGCTGGATGCGCTCAGGGAATACAACGAGGGGCATGGCACCACCATTATTGTCACTTCGTCGGAGCTGGAGGAACTGCGCTCTGTCTGCGACCGGATCGCTATCGTCGGCGAGGGGCGTATCGCGGGCGTTCTCCCGGCACAGCGTCCGGCGGAGGACTTTGGGCTGCTTATGATGGGCCAGATGCCGCACGATGAAATGGAGGCGACGGCATGATTAAGAATTTTATTGAGAACGCCGGCTGGCCCCGCGTTATTATCGGCCTGTTCCTGTTGGGGCTGTTCATTGCGGCCCCCTTTGTGGGCGTGCGGGTGGACACGTCGCTGTCGGACACGCTGGTGCGTTTTGGCATGAATGCCGTGATGGTGCTGGCCATGATCCCCATGGTACAGTCGGGCTGCGGACTGAACTTTGGACTCCCTCTGGGCATCATCGCAGGGCTTCTGGGCGCCACGCTCTCCATTGAGCTGAATGAGAAAATTCTGTCCTGGTGCGGGCAGTATGTGAACGCGGCAGCCTGGGGAGCACCTCTGAGCTTTGCCTCGGCTATCGTCATGGCTCTCCCCATCGCGGCGGTGCTGGGCTTCTTTTACGGCAAGCTTCTGAACCGCGTCAAGGGCGACGAGATGATGATCGCCACCTATGTGGGATTCTCCTCCGTGGCCTTCATGTGCATCGCGTGGCTTCTTCTGCCGTATCACAACCCCACGATGATCTGGGGCTACGCGGGGGCCGGACTGAGGACCACCATCAGCGTTGATGGCTATTGGTTCCATGTGCTGAGCGACTTTCTGGCCTTCACCCCCTTCGGTCTGGACCACCTTTATGTGCCCACGGGGATGATTCTGTTTTTTGCCTTCATGGCGTTTCTGGTGTGGGTCTTCATGCGCAGCAAGACCGGCACGGCCATGACGGCTGTGGGCTCCAACCCGGAGTTTGCCCGGGCCTCCGGTGTGAATGTGGACCGGATGCGCGTCATCTCCGTCATGCTCTCGACAATGCTGGGGGCTGTGGGCATTCTGGTGTATGAGCAGAGCTTCGGTTTCATTCAGCTTTACATGGGACCCTTTTATATGGCCCTGCCGGCGGTGGCTTCCATTCTGTTGGGCGGAGCATCGGTGAATAAGGCGAGCATTCTCAACGTTGCTGTCGGGACGTTCCTGTTCCAGGGCATCCTGACCATGACGCCCTCCGTCATCAACAGCGTTTTGCAGACGGATATGTCTGAGGTCATACGCCTCATCGTCAGTAACGGAATGATCCTCTATGCCCTCACGAGAAAGGTGCGTGTGAAGCGATGAACAAGACGGGCAAAAGTTTTTGGGCGCTCCTGGCGGACAACGCGGTCCCCATCGTGTTCATCGTCATCTCCGCCATTGCTATCCCGCTGTCGGGCTTTTCGGCCAGTTATCTGGTGCAGGAGCTTCTGGTGCGCATCGGGCGAAACTCGTTTCTCATTCTGTCGCTGCTTATCCCCATTATGGCAGGTATGGGACTGAACTTTGGCATGGTGCTGGGAGCTATGGCGGGACAGATTGGACTTATCCTTGTTTCTGACTGGTCCATTGTAGGCATCCCAGGCATGGTGCTGGCTATGATGGTTGGCACGCCCATCGCGGCAGTGCTGGGTGTGTTCTGCGGCAATGTGCTGAACCGCGCCAAGGGGCAGGAGATGGTAACGGGATACATCCTGGGTTTCTTCATCAACGGTGTCTATCAGCTTGTCGTGCTCTATCTGATGGGCTGGGTTATCCCTATTACGAACCCCATTCTGCTGCTTTCCCGCGGATACGGCATCCGCAACGCTGTGAGCCTGATTGGTGTCCGCGGAATTCTGGATAATCTCATTCCGGTGAGCTTCCCGTTCATGGGCGGCGTGGTGAGAGTGCCGCTGGCGACGCTGCTGGTTATTGCGGCCTTCTGCGTCTTCATCGTGTGGTTCCGCCGGACGAAGCTGGGCCAGGATATGCGGGCCATCGGACAGAGCCAGTCTGTATCGGACTCTGCCGGCATCGCGGTGAACAGGACGCGCATCATCGCTATCGTTATCTCGACGGTGCTTGCGTGCTACGGGCAGATCATCTACCTTCAGAACATGGGCACGCTGAACACGTACAACAGCCATGATCAGGCAGGGATGTTCTCCATTGCGGCTCTGCTCATCGGCGGAGCCAGTGTCTCCCGGGCCAGCATTGCCAACGTGTTCGTGGGCGTCATTCTGTTCCATCTGATGTTCATTGTTGCCCCCATGGCGGGGAAGAACCTCATCGGTCAGGCGCAGATTGGCGAATACTTCCGTGTGTTCGTGTCCTACGGCATCATTGCCATTGCACTGGTGCTGCACGCGTGGAAGCGCAACCGCGACCGCGAGGCGGCCCGGCGAAGCCTGCGCGGCCCCGCTGAGGGTGCAAAGGAGGCGGCGTGATGAAGACCTTTATGCGCTTCTTCCAGCGGACAGTGTTGCTGGCGCTGCTGATTGCCCTGGGGACGTGGCTGTTCTACATTGGCCGGGAACATCGGGTCTTTTTGGACAACAAGTCCATCGAGCGGGACGGCAAAAACTTCCGCGCTCTGGAGCAGGTAAATGTGAGCGTCAACGGCGGCGACCCCATTGAGCTGCTGGCACGCGACAGGGATGTTGCTGTGACTGTCGGCCCTAAGTTCTCAATAAAGGTTGAGGTTTTGGATTCCATGGGCGGCGATGTGGCGCGTACCGTTGAAATGACTATGGAGCCGGGATTTGGCAAGGATATGATGATAAGCCTTCCGCTGCTGAACGCAGCGAGGGGAGATTTCATCCTTCCACCGCCCGGTGCAGCGTCTGCGCCGGAGACGAAGTCAGCCAATCCATAAGATAATCTGCTGATGAGGGGGAGCCTGGCTCTCCCTCATTTATTATTTATTATCCCTGTCAGTTTACTGAAGGAAGGGCCATGAAGGGGAGAAAGCTGCGGGGGCAGCAAAGTGCCAGCCCAGAAAGAGGAACAGCTGAGGTCCCCAGAGAAGGGTCAGGTAACAGCCCGCGGCAAGATAGGGAACCAAAGGAATGGAATCTTTTCGCCCAAAACTCACCCGCCCGCGGAGAACAAGAAAAAAAACTCCCGCGCCCCCAAGCATAATGCCAAGATAGAAGGCCAGAAGGGTGAATTTCCAGCCCAGAACGGCTCCTATTCCCCCCATAAAACAGGCATCACCCCAACCCATTCCTCCACGGGAAACGAGGATGATGAACGCGAAAATACCCCACCCGGCCAGGATGCCCAGTGCTCCGTCCAGAAGAGCTTCTCCTCCTCCGAAGAGACGGATGAGCATCCCTGCTGCTCCTGTCGCAAGGGTAAAGGCGTCAAAAACATCTCCGCACTCCCAATCGGTGAGGGCATTCAGCAGCAAACCGCACAAACCAATCAGGGAAAGAATGCAGGCCCAGACGGACACCCCGGCCCATCTCCAGACGAGTCCCGCTGCCCCTGCCCCGGTGATAAATTCCACAATTGGATAACGCACTGAAATGAAGGCGCCGCACACCCGGCAGCGGCCTCGCTGAAGAAGCCATGAGAGGATAGGAATGAGCTCAGAAGCGGAGAGAACATGTCCGCAGGAATCACAGACAGAGCGTTCCTTCCCCCACCACGGTCTCCCCTCGATACTGCGCTGGGCGACCACATTGAGGAATGACCCCGTGCAACCGCCCAGAATTGCAGTTAAAACAAGCAGGAGGGGAGGAATATCCCCTGCCATGGAAACTGTTACCGTCTCTTGGACTTGTCGCCGTAGACCTCCTGACCGTAGGAAACAGGCTTGCGCGCTACGGCGGCGTCAGCCTTCATCTTGTCAAGAGATTCCTCAAATGCCTTGGCCAGTTTCTGGCGGTCTGACAGTACCTCCGGACTCATGCCATCAGGAAGGTCACGGTCCAGGTATCCCTGAGAGACAAGCTCCTGGACATACCGGATATCGACATCCAGAGCTTCTGCCACCGTCTCCACGTTGAACTCCAGATTGGGATTATCCCGGAGATAGTCGCGCACAGACGGGTAAAGTTCCTTAAGATGCTGCCGGCACTCCGGGCAGATCTTCCCATCTCCGTTATAAAGTTTTCTGCATAATTTACACGTAACCAAGGACATAAATGCTTCCTCCTCTGTCAGGGGGGGAGTCCCAACACCCACCTGAAATTTTATACTATTGTACATCATTTATCGTACTGTGGGCACCCTAAAGAATAGGGATTTTTTAACCAACCCTCAGACAGATCATCGGGGCTCTTGCGCTGAGGGGGAATGTGGCTTTAAAATAAAAATATCTTCGGATAAGACAAGGGGGAGTCTTAGTAATGAAACCTGCAATTATCGATCACATAGGCGTTGCGGTGAAGAGCATTCAGCAGGCCCTGGACTTCTGGGAGAAGACGCTGGGGCTGGAGTGCGCGGGGATTGAGGAGGTCGCGGACCAGAAGGTGAAAACGGCCTTTTTGCCGCTGAAGGGCTCCGCTCCCTGCTCAGAGATTGAGCTGCTGGAGCCCACGTCGGACGACAGTCCCATCGCGAAGTTTATGGAGAAGAACAATGGCCGGGGCGGGATGCACCACGTTGCCCTTCGTGTGGACGACCTGGAGGCCGCGCTGGCGGAGCTTAAGGCCAAAGGGGTGCGCCTGATTGACGAGAAGCCGCGGAAGGGCGCAGGGGGAGCCATGATCGCCTTTATTCATCCGGCGGCGACGGGCGGCGTCCTTTTGGAACTCTCACAGCGTTAGCCCGTGCCCTCCGGACACTTGTGCTCTGAATTGCTGAGATGAAAGAGGCGCTGCTTAGGGGCGCCATGACATTTCTGGTGGGGCTGATCCGGTTTCTGCCCCACCGGTTGGCCATTGCGATGGGCAGTTCCATTGGATGGCTGCTGTGGGCCCTGAGCTGGAAGAAGGTTGACCGGTGCGAGAGCCGCTGTGTCCTGGCCCTGGGGGTGGGGGTGACGCGGGCGCGGGCCATCGTGAAGAGATCCTTTGAGAATTTTGGACGTTCGGCGGTGGAGTTCATTCGTCTGGACCGTATCAGGCCCCGCCTCAGGGAAATTATGACCCTTGAGGGGAAGGAGCACCTTGACCGCGCTCTGGCCAGAGGAAAGGGCGTTATCCTGATGACTGGCCACATTGACAACTGGGAGATGGCAGGAGCGCGGATGACGCTGGAGGGATATCCCATTGTCCCTATCTACACGCCGCAGCGCAATCAGGGCGGAATCAACGACCTGATCCAGCACCAGCGCACAGATGTAGCGGGGATGAAGATGATTCCCAGCGAGGGAGCAGGACTTCGGGAGGTCTTCAGGGCCCTTCGGTCCAATAAGGTGGTTGCCATCCTTCAGGACCTTGACGCCCGAAGAGATGGAGTAAAAGTTCCGTTCTTCGGGATGCCGGCCAGCGCCCATGACGGCATCGTCAAACTGCACCGGAAGCTTGGAACACCCATCGTTCCCATTTTCTTCCTTCGCGCCCCGGATCATGTCCATCACCATATCATCATCCAGAGTATCCTGAGCGACGAGAAGGACGAGGATGGAAATCCATTTGGAGAGAATATGGAAAAGTCTCTGAAGATGTGTCATAATATCCTAGAGGGCTGGATTCGTTCCAACCCCGCCCAGTGGTTGTGGCTTCTTGACAGATGGGAATCCACAATGCGGTAGTTCTTGGCTTGGATCCAGGACGGGACAAGATTGGCTTTGCTGCCGTCATGGGGGATAAGTCCCTCCTGTTTTCGGGGATTTTGCCGGCGCAGGAGAGCGATGTGCTGGAAAGGGCCCTTAGACGTGAGGGAAATATAAGGGATATCTTCTCTCCGTGGCTGCGGGAGTGTGTGGATTTCGGGACGGAGGAGCTGGAGTTATCTCTGATCGTTGTGGGAAACGGCACATGCAGCGGTCCTCTCATAGATAGAGTGCGCCAATATGCCCTGTGTGAGGTTCTCTGCGTTGATGAGCGCGGGACGACCCTGGAAGCCCGAAAACGATATTGGTGTCTGCATCATCCTTCGTGGTGGCAGAGAGTTCTGCCCCGGGGCATGAGAGTCCCCCCGCGGGTGCTGGATGACCTTGCTGCGTGGGTGATTGCGGAGCGCGGTATTGATAAGGCAGGGTAGGAGCCGCTCATGCTTGTGGGCGGAGAAGAGGCAGTATAAGTAGTATAATAAGAACAAAACGCTGGACAGCCCTTGGCGCGTACAGGGCGGTTTAGGAGGGAGTCGTTCAACGATATGGCCAATAATGATAAACTAGCCGCTCTCGTCAATAGTTTTGGTTCCGCCGTATTGTCGGTGGGACGCGAGGTGGGGCTGAGTGTCGCTTTAAATAAGGCGAAAGTCTCCCAGGGGATAAAAGTGGAGAACGCATGTGCGGCAGCTTTGATTGGAATTGTTGGGAATGGGGCGCGGGCGCGGGTTCTTATTATGTTGGATAAGGATGGGTTCAGCTCCATTGTCACGGCTATGTCGGGCGGGATGATTCCTCCCAATCTGAACGATGCTGTTTCGCAAAGCGTTGTTGCAGAACTTTCCAACATGGTTGGCGGAAGGGCGTTGCTTCAGGCCTCTCTCACAGGGATGGATGTGACACCGCCGCAGATGATTGTCGGTGATAATATCAAACACATCCCCAATCCTGCAGCGACCATGAAATCTTTCACTCTTCCGTTTAATATGCAGCCAGCGGGGTCTCTTTACCTTGCACTCTCCTTCGGAAAAGCATGAGAGTAAGAAATGAGGATTGAAAAGCTCATGTCGGTTTTCAGGGACGAAATGAGGCGGCGTGGCTTTGAACGGGCTCGCCGCTTTTTTGTTGTTTGCGGCCAGAGGGCGAGGGGTTGTCTGTATATCCTGCTGCTTGTTGCTTTGTCCATCCGGTCAGCAGAGGCGGGGGTTGTTTTAGCCCTCTCCGGGGGAGGAACTAAGGGATTTGCCCATATCGGCGTCATTGAGGCACTGGAGGAAAACGGCATCCCCATAGTGGGCATCGTGGGGACGAGCATGGGCTCCCTGATCGGGGCGCTGCGGGCCAGCGGCTACAACACGGGAGATATGAGGCGCATCGTCAGGGAACTGGACCTTCCCTCCCTCCTGTCGGAGAACACTGGCCCCATGTTTGTGTTTACAGGAGACGACAGAAGGGCCAAGACCAACACGGTCTCTGCCCTAACTTACAAAAAGGATGGCAAACAGAGAGGTCCAAAGGGAATCCTGACCGGCGACAAACTTTATCAATACTTTGCCCAGCTCATGCGCCATGTATCTACAACGGATTTTTATCAGCTTCCTATTCCCTACGCCGCTGTGGCGACGGACATCAACACGGGGGAGAAGATTGTGTTGCGCAACGGGAACCTGGCCTCTGCCATGCGGGCTTCCATGTCCATTCCGGCAGCTTTCGAACCCTGGGAAATTGATGACCGCTTCCTGGTGGATGGAGGGGTAGTCTCCAACCTTCCTGTCTACACGGCGCGTGAACTCTTTCCCGGTATCCCCGTCGTGGCTGTGGATATCTCCGACAACCTTAACAAGGATCAGCCGGTCAATTCCTACTTGGACGTCATCAATCAGTCACTCACCATCCTTATGCGGCGTGGAACCAATGAGGAGGGGGCGGCGGCGGATGTCCTCATCACGCCGAGCGTTCAGGGCTTTGGTTTGCTGGATGCCAGTCACGCGGATGAGATTATTGCCTCGGGAAGGGAAGCCGCGCTGTGTAAGATTGATGAGATCAAAACGTTGTCGGCGCGTGGGCCCGACCTCTACACAGCCGGGGTGGCCCCGGAATCTGTGAGCGATATAGTAGGGGAGATTGAAATCGTTGGGCTGTCTGACAGGGCAGAGAAGGTGCTGCGCAAACGCTATTTAGACTGGGTTGGCAAACCTGTCTCACAGGAGACGATTGATAAAGCCTTGGCTCGCCTTTCGGATTCCCAGGGCATCTCGATGGCAGAATATCAGCTGGGGCGGACGCAGTCCGGAGATGTTTTGGTTCGCATCGATGTAAGACCCAGCCCGAAGCTGGAGGTCGGGGTTTCCGGCTACACAACCAACCTGCATAAAAACCGCTGGCTTTATCTCAAGGGCACGGCCCGCGGACTGGCTTCTGAGTATGACTCTCTGTCCGGTGTCGTCCGGCTGGGAGAACAGTGGGGGCTGGACCTTTCCTACCAGACGGCGCCGAAAACGATGGACGCCTGGCAGTTTAATCTGGCTGCCCAGAAGTGGAAGCTCAATACCAACGCGGGAAGACGGGACTGGAAGCGCTATGCAGTGGGGGCCAGCCGTCTCTTCCAGTGGGGGGACGTTTCCGCCGGACTGGGAGTGGCCTACGAGCATACAGACGGAGTTTCTGTCTCCAACGATGACGCCAACGACTTCGTGGGGCCCGTGTTCTTTGCTGCCTATGATACTCTGGATATCCCTGGTGATCCCACAAGGGGGCATGCCTGGCGATTCAACGCCTGGTGGCCCAATCTGGATGAGATTACCTACCGGTTTACCTACTTCAAGCCTCTTGATGTCGCGAAGAACTGGCGCACTTACTTCCGGTTTGGCTATGCGGAGGGAGATATGAATCGCCGGGGGCACGCTGCCTATCTGGGGGCGGCGGAGGAGCTCTACACCGCTGCGGCTCATCCCGTGGAAGCAGAACGCATGGCATGGGTTAACCTTGCGTTCCGAAGGATATTGAACCGAAACGCTCTGGGCATTGCTGCAGCGGAGATTTTCGGAAGCATTGGCTACGCAATGGACAATGATTACAGCAAGATCAGTTCCCCGTGGGAGGTGGGGGTTGCCGTGAACTTCCCCAACAACCTCATTGACATCAAACTGGCGGCGATGTACGGTTCTGAGGAGTTTAAGGTGGGCTTCTTCATCGGTGTCCCTGTCTGGGATCATTACCCTCTGCCCTAAAACAAAAGGATAAAATAAAGGGAACAGGGAGGAGAAATCCTCCCTGTTCCCTTTATAATGCGGACCAGATAAAAACCCTGCCCCGACGGTGTTTTATGCTACAGGAACGGCTCGAAGCTCTGGAACAGCTCGCGCTGCTCCTTCAGGTTTTTGAGCGTCCCCTCCACGTCGAAGTAGAACGGATCCTGGAAGGAGAACTTGTTGACCATTTCCTTCCACTCCGGTGCGCCGCAGACCTTCAGCACAGCGTCGTTCATGGCCTTCACCAGTTCAGCCGGTGTTCCCTTGGGAGCCAGCAGAGCATACTCGGTGTCCATCTTCAGCTCAGGGATGACGGCCGATGCGGAGGGCTGATTCGGGATGAGTGTCGGAGCCTTGGACAAAACGGTGCAGAGACTGCGGAGCTGGCCTTTCTCGATGTAGTCCGCCGCCGTGGAGTAGGGCAGGGACGTGGCGTCGATGGCTCCGCCAAGCAGGGCTGTAAGACGGTTGGCCGCGTCGCCGTTGTCGATGATGTTGAACTGCGCTTTGCCGATGTTTGTCAACACGCAGGCCATGATATACACACCGCCGCCTGTGGAGATGCCAAGCTTAATCTGGCCGGGCTTGGCGATGGAGGCGTCGATGAGTTCCTTCAGATTTTTGTAGGGCGACGCCGCGGGGACGACGATATTCTCGCCGGACTGAATGCCGTAGACCGATACAGGCTCAAAGGCGGAATAGCCGAAGTCCACCATGCCGGTGGCCTCGTTGCCATTCAGTGCAGCGGTGTTGGTGGCGATGAACGTGTAGCCGTCCTTGTCCCCATCCTTGTACTGCGTCATGCAGGTGGCGCCGTTGGCTCCGGTAACGTTAGTGCACACCACGGAAACCCCCAGAACTTTCTCCAGGCCGGCAGCAAGCTGGCGGGCCATATAATCCGTGTCCCCGCCGGCGGAGTGGGTGACGTAAATGTTGATGGTCTTCTCCGGCCAGGCCGCAAAGGCAGATGTGGCCAGCAATACCACCAGGAACAACGCGGAAAGCAGTTTCTTCATTACAAATCCCTTCCCTTACTTATGATTTTATCAATTCCCGCCCGGAGGGCGGCGGCCCCTTCACGCCGGGTACTCCAAAGTTTTGCGCTGAAGAAGACAGAATTAAATAACCTCAGTTATTTTTTAATTCTTCCTCTCTCTTCGCATCCCTCAGGTTTGCCCTTGCAGAGAAGATGACCACCAGCACCGTGGCGAGGATTAATACACAGAAAATAGGGTGATTCCAGAATGGGTCGCTGGATGAGAGCTGCGACACACGCCGCAGGTTTTCCTCAAACGTTGGCCCAAGGATAAAACCTAAAATCATCGGCACGGTGGGAATCCTGGCCTTAATCATCAGATAGGCCATGAGGCCGAACCCCACCATTGCATAAGTGTCGAACACCTGGTTGGCGTTGCCAATGGCTCCAATGCCGCACAGCACCATTACAATGGGCAGCAGGTAGTTCTTCGGCACCTTCAGTACAGAGACAAAAAAGCGCATTCCCCACAGCATGAACAGCAGCATAAACACAGCTGCCAGCAGCATGGAGAAGAAAATTGCATACACCACTGCGCCGTTCTTCTCATAGATAAGCGGCCCCGGTGCGACGTTATGAATCATCAGGCCGCCTAAAAGCATGGCCGTTGCCGCGTCACCGGGAATGCCCAGCGACAGCAGCGGGATCATCGCGCCGCCAATGGTGGCGTTGTTCGCCGTCTCCGATGCCACCACACCATCCATGATGCCCGTGCCGTAGAGTTCCCGGTGCCTGGACGTATTCTTGGACACGGTGTAGGAAATCATGCAGGATACTCCTCCGCCAATGCCTGGGAGGATGCCGATGCCTACGCCGATAAGAGCTGAGACGATGGCGTTCGGTATCTGGGCGAGGAACTCAACAAACGAGAAACCGGCCCCCTTCATCTTCACGTTCTGCTCCACCGTGTATTCCTGTTTTTTGCGCACGGACTCCGCGAAAGACATGACCTCAGAGATGGCGAAGAGACCAATCAGAAGGACAACCAGAGCGAACCCGTTGTTGAGCTGGAAAATCCCGAAGGTAAATCGGGCCCTCGAATCGATGGGAGCCAGTCCCACGGTGGCGAGCAATGCCCCCAGCACAGCGCTGATGAGCCCCTTGGGCATATCGCTCCCGGTGAGTGCCACCACCATGCTCAGGGAAAACAGCGCCAGGGCGCAGTACTCATAAGCCTGAAACTTCAATGCGAAAGCGCAGAGTGCGGGTGCCAGAACGACCAGAATCGCGATGCCGATGAGTGTTCCCAGAAAGGAAAACACCACGCCTGTCCCCAGGGCCCGGCCAGCCTGCCCCTTGTTTGCCATAGGCTTGCCGTCGAAGCAGGTCGCAACGGAGGATGGGGTGCCGGGGATATTGAGCAGGATGGCGGAGATGAGCCCACCGGAGATGCCGCCGATATAGAGCGCCATGAGCATGGCGATGCCCTCAGACGCCGCCATGGAATAGGTGACTGGCAGGAACATAACGATAGCCATCGTGGCCGTCAGTCCCGGGATAGCTCCGAAGATAATGCCAACGGCCACACCCAGCGCAATCCACAGGACGGTCAGGGGCTGGCAGATGGCCATTAAGCCCTCAAAAATCATTTCTCTCCACCCCCTTAGAGGCCAAAGCCGAAGAGGCCGACAGGAAGAAGCACATTGAGTGTGCTGCGGAAAATGTAGAACAGAAGACAGCCGGCAATGAGTGCGGTTATGGCTGCGGGGACGATGTTCCGGCTCCACCGCTCCGTTGGGGTCAGCAGAAGAATTTGTACAAAAACGTAGACGGTTGTTGTGATGACGAAGCCCACAGAGTTCATGAAGGCCACATAGAGGGTCAGTGCGATAAAACTCAGGATAACCTCACGTTTGTCCGCCAGAGCGGACAGCAGAGATGCCCCCTGATTCTCCACTCCGTCTGCCTTGACTCGCCGGTACTTCAGGATACCCCGAACGATGAGCCAGACGCTGAGAAACAGCAGTCCGCCGCTCCAGAGCCAGGGAACGAAGTGGTTGTTCAGAGGTGTGGAGCCCAGCCCTTTGAAGATTTTGATGCCCGGTATCTGACACATATAAAACAGCGAGAACAGGGCCAGTATGACGCCGGGTATGATATCCATTTTGTAGTTGTCCCGGTTTTTCATGAAGATACCCCCTCCTCCTTTCCGAAGTTACCTGCAAAAAATACTACGCAAAGTCCAGAAGGTTCCCCTTTGCATCGAAGCGCAGCTCACGGGGTCCCTCCAGTATCTCAAGCCCTTTCAACGTACGCGCCTCTTCCAGCAGAGACTCCGAGATCAGAATGTTCTCCAGCGACAGGGTATTCTTGAGATAGATGAGGCGTACCCGATCCCTTTCCACGTTGTTCAGAGTCTTGATGGCCACCTGAAGCGCCAGGCGATCGTCTTCCATGACCATGGGGATTTTCCCCACTCCAAGGACCGTCGATGTGAGCATATTGAAGTAGGTTGCGTTGGTCTGGAGTTTCTCGAAGGTTCGCTTGGTGGTGATATCCGCCATGCCCAGCCCAATGTAGTTTCCGTGGCTCTCATCGGAGATGTCCAGCACCACAACGCGCTGCTTTTTGATCCCCCCGGACGCGAAGGGTGTCCCGAATGTCCCGGTCACGTTGGGGTCCATCCCGCTGCCGGTGAAATTCTTGCCGATCTCCCGCACCACCAGGACATCCGTTTCCGGCAGAAGCAGCCTGGGCATACGGCTCTTGGCATACAGAAGCAGGTCAGGTTCCCTGTCGAATATCTCCTCACCAGGGATAACCTCGATGCGGCATGTGCGGTCAGACTCGTTCTCGATGAGCCCCACACCGAAGATGATGTTGCAGTGCCCGAAGACAACCCGCGCGAAGGGCGGGATGCGCTCTCCCATCTTTCCAAATCCGAAACGATGGAGGGAGTCCGCCCCTTCACGCTTGCCAAGGCCAATGGCCATCATCTTCACCAGACCAGATTCGTAAGGTCCCCGGAAGGCCGTGTGTCCCTTGATGCGTCCCACGACGATAATAGCGTCAGCACTGTGGGCAAACTTATCCATACGGACCTCGTCGCCTTCGTATGACCCCACCTGCACGGTCTCCATGCTGGAGAAGATGGGACACCCGCAGACCTCCTCCGTGATGCCATAGCTTAAAAGAAGCTCTCTCTGCCCCTCAGCGGTGGCCCCGCCATGGCTGCCCATGGCGGGGATGATATAGGGTTTTCCCCCCATGCCTTTCACAAACGAGGCCAACTCACGCAAAACAGCCGGCATATTGGCCACCTGGCGGCTGCTGCCCGTCAGAACGACTTTCATGCCGGGCCTGATGCGGGACTTCAGATCCTCCCGGTCCAGCTTCTCCCTGAGCAACGCGGGGACATCACCGATTTCGTCCCGGGGAAAATGCTGCCGCGCCAAAGAAACCCGCGGAAGGTGAATATCCCTCAGCACCCTGCGAAGTCCGGATTGTTCCTGAATTTCCATTTTCTGGTTCCCCTCGCTAGACCTCCGCCCACTCTTTGCCGACCCAGACAGGGTGTTCGTAGACGGACTTGTCGGCAACGCAGGGCCACTTCCTGCCTTCCAGCACTGCCAGACAGCCCTTTACGCACATCTGAGCCATCTTGATGACAGCCTCCCGGGTCTGTGCCGCAGAATGGGGGCTGGCGATGAGGTTGGGGCAGTTCAGCAACGGATCATCCGGTCTGGGCGGCTCGCTGCAGAACACGTCCGTTCCCGCTCCGGCGATAACACCACCCTTCAGTGCCGCTGCCAGATCCGCCTCGTTCACAATGCCGCCGCGGCTGCAGTTGATGACAAGGGCAGTCTTCTTCATCGAAGCAAGCTGCTTTGCGGCAATCATGTCCCGTGTCTGATCGGTCAGCGGAACGTGAATCGTCACAATATCCGCGTCCTTCAGCAGAGCCTCATAGTCCGCGTAGTACTTTGCGCCGAGGGCCTCGATTTTTGCCTGGTCCAGGAAGGGATCATAGCCGGCGATTTTCATGCCGCAGCCCTGGCATATCTTCGCCGCTTCGCGGCCAATGGCTCCCAGTCCGATGACCCCGACGGTCTTGCCCTCCAGCTCAAAGGCCTTTCTGGCCCCGCGAATCTCCCAATTCCCTTTGGACATCTCCATCTGCCCTTCGTAAAGGTTCTTGGAGAGGGCGAACATAAGGGCCACCGCGTGTTCGGCCACGCTGCGGTTATTGGCCCCCGGTGTGATAACAACCGGAATGCCGCGCTCCGCGGCGCGCTTCACATCAATAGCATCAACTCCCACGCCTGTTTTGCCGATGACCTTCAAAGCGGGGCTATGGTCAATGGCACTGCCGTCACACTTCGCGATGCGTACGATGAGAGCATCGGCGTCCTTCATCTGTTTCAGGTAGTTGTTGGGGTCGGGATTATCCGCAACATAAACATCGGCCTTGCCCTTCAGCAGTTCCATTCCCTCAGGGCAAACCGCCTGGGTCATGACGAATTTCATGGCGCTATTTCCTGTTCTCCGCAAGACGGATGCCGTAATCCATGGCGTTGAGAAGACTCAGGGCATTGGCGCCGCCGTCCCCCGCGTGGCCAAAGCCTGTGCCGTGGTCCACGCTGGCGCGGATAATCGGCAGCCCCAGCGTGACGTTGATGCCTGCCACGGCGTCCCACCGTTTCTCCGCTTTGTTGTAGACGAAGCCCTTGACCTTCAGCGGGATGTGCCCCTGGTCGTGGTACATGACGACTACGATATCGTACCAGCCGCCCAGCGCCTTGCTGAACACTGTGTCCGGCGGGGTGGGCTTCTTCTCCGGGATGTTGATGCCCTCACTCAGGGCCTGGTCAATGGCCGGCTGAATCTCCTCAATATCCTCACGGCCAAACATTCCGTCCTCGCCGCAGTGGGGGTTCAGCCCCGCAACGCCAACCTTCGGCTCACGGATGCCCAGAGCCTTGCAGGCATCGTTGGCCAGACGAATACACTCCAGCACGCGCTCCTTCTTCACGCGGTCGCAGGCCTCGCGGAGCGAGACATGAGTGGACACATGGACGACGCGAAGATCCCCGTGAGCCAGCATCATGCCGTACTTCGTTGTTTTTGTCTCGTCAGCGTAAATCTCCGTATGGCCGGAGTAGTGGTGTCCGGCCATGTTGATAGCCTCCTTGCTCAGCGCGTTGGTGATGGTGGCGTCGATTTCCTTGTTCAGCGCCATGTGTATGACCTTCACCACGTACTGATAGGCCGCTTCACCGCCGAGTTTCGTCGCACCCAGCCTGAAGGGCGCGGGGTGCTCCGGGTCGCCGGGAATGTCGGAGGGCTTTACTAATCCCATATCATAGACGTCGATGGTTCCGAATTCAAATTTCGCCTCACTCACGGACTTGATGGGGTGAATCTTCACGTCAATGTTCGAGACCTTCTTTGCCACCTTCGCGGCGTACTCCATGCAGCTCACGTCGCCGACCACGAGGGGACGGCAGCGGTCATAAACTGTCTTGTCGGCCAGTGCTTTTACTGTAATCTCCGGTCCGTTGCCGAAGGGGTCGCCCATACTGATTCCAAGAATCGGTTTGCTCATTGTTTTGCCTCCCAATACTGCTTAAGTCCTAGTGCAGCCCGTTGGCTTTGCAGAGCTCCAGGGTCTTCTTCAGTTCCGCCATGCCCTGATCCGTTATCTTGCAGAAGGGCCTGCGGCACGGCCCCACGGGGTCACCCAGCAGTCCGGCGGCGAGTTTGACAATGGTGTTGGGGTTGCCGAACTTGAAGCAGTTTCGGAAAATGCGGATGCTGTCCTGGACTTTCCGGGCGCGCTCCATGTCGCCTGCCGTGAAGGCCGTGTAAATCTCGACCATCGTGTGAGGGAAAACGTTGGCGCAGCCCGCGATGCCGCCCTTGCCGCCGAACACCAGCGCCGGGAGAATCAGTGAGTCATTGCCGGAGAGGACGGAGAAGCCCTTGTCCAGGCCAGAGGTCAGCTCAATGTACTGCTTCATGTTGTCGAAGTTGCCGCTGGAGTCCTTCGCCCCCATAATGTTGGGAACGTCCTTCGCGAGGCGTGCAACTGTCGCCGGAGCCAGAGCATTGCCGGTGCGGGCCGGGATGTTGTACAGGACGATAGGCAGGTCCACCGCCTCTGCCACAGCCTTGTAGTGGTCATACAGTTCGTCCTGAGACGCCGCGGCGAACCAGGGGACGATCACGGACAGCACGTCCGCGCCAATCTCCTGAGCCTTTTTGCTCATTTTGATGGTCTCTGCCGTGGTGACGCAGCCCGTGCCGGCATAAACGGGAACACGGTGTCTGGTTTCGTCCACCACGACCTCCAGGACGCGGACCTTCTCCTCGGGGCTGAGTGCATAGCTTTCACCGTTGGTGCCGAAGGCAAAGATTCCATGGACTCCGGCCTCAATCATACGGTTAACCTGATGGCGGAGCTCCTTCTCGTTGACGCTCTCGTCATCATTCATCGGTGTGAGAATGGGGGGGATAATACCCTTAATCGCTGCATCCTTCATGACGGTCTTCTCCTTTACATAATCTCCTGATACAGTTTCCGGGCGTCCTCCGGCGTAACCTTGCGCCGGTTGTTGACCAGCAGGCGTGTGACCTCCATGCCGGCGGAGACCAGAGAGTCCAGATCTTCCTTCGGCACGCCGAACGACTGAAGGCTTGTGGGGATGTCCAGGTGCTTCACAATCTCATCCAGACGGGCAATGAGCGCGGCGCTCTTTTCCTCCGTCGTCCCTGCGCTGCCCTTCAGACAGCGGTCATAGGCGGCCGCAAAAAGTTCCCGGCAGTCCGGCTCGTTGAACTTCATCACAGGCACCAGAAGGATGGCGTTGGAAACGCCGTGGGCAATGTGGTACTTTCCGCCCAGCGGGTAGCTCAACGCGTGGACGGCTGTCGTGCCGGATGCGGTGATGGCCACGCCGCCGTAGAAACTGGCAATCTGCATCTTCTGCTTGGCATCCATAGCCTCAGAGTCGTCGCAGGCAGGGACGATGTTATTGAGAATCAGGTCAAGCCCCTCAAGAGCAAAGATATCGCTGAAGGGGTTCGCCTTGTTGCTGGTGAAGCACTCAATGCAGTGGGCCAGTGCGTCGATGCCTGTGGCGGCGGCGATTTTGCGCGGCAGCTTCTTAATCATGACTGCGTCGAGAATCACGTAGTCGGCTATCATCTCCGTATTGACGATGCCGACCTTGAGCTGTTTTTCCGGCACGGCGACGATGGCGTTGGGCGTAGCCTCTGCGCCGGTCCCGGCCGTGGTGGGAACCATAATGGTCTTGACGCACTTCCGGGCGCGGCCCGGAGTGTCCAGCAGCTCCTTAATTCCGTATTCATCCGTCATAAGGACGCTGGCAAGCTTCGCTGTGTCCATGACACTGCCGCCGCCCACGGCGAGGATGAAATCCGCCCTGGCTGCCTTGCACTGGTCCACAAGCTTCTGGGCCTGCTCATAGGTGGGCTCCGGCGGAAGATCGTCAAGAATGACGTGCTCGACACCGGACTTTCGGACCTCGGCCATGGGAAACTCCAGCAGTCCCGCGCCCTCAATGCCCTTATCGGTGAATACGGCCAGTTTCTTCACGCCGTTCTCCGTAAGAAGGGTTCCAATATTTCCCAGTGCTCCTTCCCCGCTGAACACGACGCGCGGCATTTTCAAGTCGTACTTCGTCAACATACTGCTGCCTCCTTTTTGTTAAATACAATGGCCTCCCGCATTTCCCGCCGGGCGTAGTGAGAAGGCCCTCCATCTTTCGCAGAGTTAAACGACACTCTCCCGGCGCTCACGCTCCAATTTGCCCGGCCAGCTGGCACAGCAGATTGGAATTACCGAACCCACCAGACTTCGACAGGATATAATACGTTCTTTGCCCGCTGTCAGGGGGGGCGTAGTTAAAACTGGTCAGCACCACGCCTCTGGTAATCTCGCACAGGGGAGTCAGTGTACTCACTCCCACGGCCTTCAGCAGTGCCATCAGCGTGTCTCCTCCAACACACATCAGCGTGGCGTCCAGCCCCCTGTCCAGGAACCCCTTTGCAGCCGACGTCAGTTCTCCCAGGACGCGCAGCCGTTCCTCATCTCCCAACAGGATACCCGGGGTATCAATCTGCTGGTTGGCGTCCAGAATCATCCGGCTGGTCACGGCTCCGTTAAGTGCCTCTTTATCACCCATCCAAACCCTCGCGAAGCCTGTCTCCACAGCCTTCGCAATCTGTGCGCGGGTGACAGGGTTCACACTGCCGCAAATCATGAAGAAGGCACGGGGTACGGAGGAAATCTTTGGAGCCGTTCCCTGAAAATCCAGTAATCCGGCCAGCACAGCGGCGAAGCCGGAACATCCGGCCGACAGCCGCAGCCTTTCCAGACCAAGCTCCCGGCCAATTTGTGCCAAATCCTCATCTGTCTCTGCGTCGTAGGCCGCAATGCCCGAAAACGGGACGTTCGTATTCTCTCCAGGCTTGCGGACAGACACAGGCTTGTCTGTCTGTCGGGCGATGATACTCCGAATATCGGAGGTGGCGACAGGTTCAAAGGGATCCCGCCCCAATGGAGTTTTGGATACGGGAACGCCGTCAACATAATAGATTCCCTCACGGGCCACGCGTCCCATGGAGGGCAGCTCCGGGATGAAGGGCATGCCCATCATCCCCAGAGCGTCCATGGCTGCGGCGAGTTCTGCCCCGATGTTCCCTCGCAGCACAGAATCCGTTTTCTTGTAGACATAGGGAACACTGCGTGCGGCCAGCACAGCCTCACGGATAACCCAATAAGCGTCCGATGGTGGGAGATGCCGCGTCTCGGCATCCAGAACAAGCACATCGATGTCATCCGCCGTTAAATTGCCCTCCAGACGGGTAACAACCCGCGTAGCCGCTCCCTGGGCGGCGAACTGAACACCGGTGTCCAGAGCCCCTGTGAAATCGTCCGCGATAATGAACAGCTTAACCATATCTTACTTCTTTTTGCCCTTCCTGGGAGCGGTTTTTGTCCTGCTGGGAGACAGCTTCTTCTTGAGCTCCTGGGCTGGCTTGTAGTCCGGGTTGATTTCAAGTGACTTATTGACCCAGGAGAGAGCCTCGCCCCTCTTCTTCCTGATTCTCTGTGCTGTTGCTGCAGCCCAATAGGGCGAGAGGTAATCGACCTTCGGGTGGAGCTCTGCCGCCTTGACATAGTCATTGAAGGCATCGGTCAGACGCTTGGCGCGGGACTTTTCGCCGGCACTCTGGTGAATGGCAATCAGTTCCTTCCGTTCGGCCGCAGGGATGGGGTAGCTCACGATGAGCACGGGGTCTGTTGAGTCATTGGGAGCGAAAGCCGGAAGCGTCCTCAGAATAGCCTCATCCTCACGAAAGGCCTCAACCCTTGCGTTGAACTCTGCATCACGGGCTGCTGCCTGGGCCTCCAGAGCCTGAGCCTTCTCTGCCAGCTCCGCTTCACGCTTGTTGAAGCCAGAATCCCGTTCCGCTGCCTTGAGGGCTGCTGCCTGGATCTTTTTTGCCAGCTCCTCCTCCCGCCGGGCAAGGCTGTCCTCTCTCTCGGTTATCGCGGACGCTGACTTTTCGATTGCCTTCGCTTTTTCAACGGCCTTTTCTTCCCGCTTCATCACGGCAATTTCCCGCTCCGCAACCTGAACAGTCATTGTCTGGTTTCTCTCCCACAGTTCCTTTTCCCGTCTGGCGAAGTCAGCCTCCTGCTTTTGGGCCTGGGCAGCCACAGCCTGGGTCTTCTTCGTCAGATCCGAATCCCGGTGGGCCAGAAGTGCCTCGTTATTTTTCAGGGTCTCCTCGCGCTTTGCGAGCTTCGCCTCATTGGCCTTCAGAGTCTCCTCGCGCTTTGCGAGTTTCCCCTCGTTGGCCTTCAGGGTCTCCTCGCGCTTCGCGAGCTTCCCTTCGTTGGCCTTCAGGGTCTCCTCGCGCTTCGCGAGCTTCCCTTCGTTGGCCTTCAGGGTCTCCTCGCGCTTTGCGAGTTTCCCTTCGTTGGCCTTCAGGGTCTCCTCGCGCTTTGCGAGTTTCCCTTCGTTGGCCTTCAGGGTCTCCTCGCGCTTTGCGAGCTTCGCCTCATTGGCCTTCAGAGTCTCCTCGCGCTTTGCGAGTTTCCCTTCGTTGGCCTTC
>JAILIX010000050.1 GCA_024695065.1 Fretibacterium sp.
CTCCAAGAAACTCAATCTTTTCCTCATGCCCTTCTTCTTTGACAACCAGGAAGCGCTGATGAGGGCGGCCAAAAACGAAAAAGTCTTCAACAGCATTTCTACCGATCGCCAGAATCTTCAGCCCGTTCGCCTCGGCGTCGGTAGAAATGCTGTTGAAGACTTTTTCGTTTTTGGCCGCCCTCATCAGCGCTTCCTGGTTGTCAAAGAAGAAGGGCATGAGGAAAAGATTGAGTTTCTTGGAGATCGTATCGAAGGGACCGCCCACAAAGGCTTCCAGTGTCCCCATACGCATGGATTCCTGCATATCGGGCTCGGAGCCGAGCACCGCCGCCGGGTAAAGCTCAATCTGAACGTTGCCATTGGTCTTCTCTTCGACATACTTCTTGAATTCAAGAAGAGAGATATGGCGCGGGTGAGACGTACTCATGGTATGCCCCAGCTTGATGGTGTAGGTCTGAGCCGCGAACGCAGCCGACCCGCCCTCTGTCCCGAACTGCGCGAGGACAAACGCGAAAGCAATGATGAAAGCCAACTTGAGAATACTGATTTTCTTCATGGTTCTGCCTCCTTGTGGGATTTTGTAAAAATGTGATTTCACTTTGTACAAAGTTAATTCACATTTTCAGTTTCATTATACACTAGAAAGGTAAATCGTC
The DNA here is from genome assembly GCA_024695065.1 of Fretibacterium sp. Classification (GTDB taxonomy): domain Bacteria; phylum Synergistota; class Synergistia; order Synergistales; family Aminobacteriaceae; genus JAFUYV01. The sequence continues at coordinate 657 of JAILIX010000050.1, forward strand.
AATAACCGGAGACTCTTTAAATGAGGGGGCAGGAAGGGGAGTGCCGGGAATTCTGTGCAAATCCGTTTACAGCTCCGGGAAGGGAATTCTGCGGCATGGGAAGCCTTGTCAGGGGAGCGTTGTCCGGGTGCCTCCGGGGCCCGGAGGTACTGAATAAAACAAGGCTCCCCGTCTTTCGGCAGGGAGCCTTGCGGTGGCTTACATTCGCAGCTTTTTACATGAAGTAGCTCAGGGCCACGACCTCGATGACACCGATGGTCCAGGCGATGGTGGAGGTGAAGGACCAGATCCGGATCTGATCTCTGGCCTCGCCCGCGCCCAGGGTGCGGTTCACGACCCAGAAATAGCTGTCATTGAAGTAGCTGAAGAACAGCGAGCCCACGCAGCAGGCAATAACGCCAAGAATGGGGTTCACGCCGGCGTTGTTCAGGATGGGGGCCGTGATGCTGGCGGCCGTCACCATCGCGACGGTGCCGGAGCCCTGGATGAAGCGCATGGCCGTGGAGATGACCAGCGGCAGAACCACCAGCGGAATGGACGTCTGGGAAAGTTTGTTGGCCATGAAGGTCCCCAGGCCGGAGTCCTGGATAATGCGGCCCAGAGCGCCGCCGCCGCCCGTCACCAGGAGGATAATGCCCGCGGAAGCCATGCCCTTCTCCATCTCGGAGAGCGCCGTGGAACGGTCCAGCTTCTGGCCCAGCGTGAAGATCGCGACGAGGAGGCCAAGCCCCACAGCGACGATGGGCTGGCCGAGGAAGATAATGGGCTGCATGAAGCCGGTGGTCATCTTGAATGCGGAGGCCACAGTGTTGATGAGAATGAGGATGATCGGGAGGATGAGGGGCATGAAGGACTCCAGCGCACCGGGTGTGCCGCTCATATCCATGTTGAACGCCGCGTCATAGTCCGGCTGCTGGAATGTGCCCTTCACGAGGTTGTCGTTCTCGTCCGGCACCCAGTAGAACTTCTTTGCCAGGGAATATCGCGCGTACAGGATGCAGCCGATGGTCATAGGAAGGGCCAGGGCAATGCTGATGAGGATGTAGACGCCCACGTCCACGCCGAAGATGCCGCAGACGCCCAGAGGGCCCGGTGTCGGCGGAACAAGGGAGTGCGTGATGACAAGGCCTGCCGCCAGCGCAACGCCCAAAGCAATGAGGGACTTCCTGGTTACCTTGGACAGAGCCTTCGCGATGGGGGCCAGAACCACGAAGCCGGAGTCGCAGAAGATGGGGATGGACACCAGGAAGCCCGTAAAGGCCAGCGCCTCCTCCTCACGGCCGCGCCCAAAGAATTTGAGGAACGTGTAGGCCATGCGTCTGGCCGCGCCGGTGGCCTCGAAAATCTGCCCCATCATGACCCCGAAGCCAATGATGATGCCGATGCTGCCCAGTGTCCCGCCAAATCCGCCTGTGACGGAGTTGATGACGCTGCCCGTGCGCTCCACGCCATCCGCCCCCACAAAGGCTGCCTTGAGGAGCGGCATGCCTCCGATGATGCCGACGAGGACCGTGGTAAGGATTAGAGCCAGAAACGCCTGGACCTTTGTTTTGAGGACCAGGAAGATCAGGACGATAATCCCGATCAAAAGACCGATGAGCATTTGATTCCCGCTGACTGCCTGCATGTTGCACTGTCTCCCTTCTTATTGTTTCCTGGTGAAGTAAGGCGCGTACTTCGCAGCCAGCCGAACGGCCTCGACCATACTGACCTCACTCACCCGGTTTTTCCCGGCAATATCAAAGGCTGTTCCATGATCCACGCTGGTGCGGAGGATAGGCATACCATTCGTGATGGAGATTGTCCGCTCAAAGTCCAGCGTCTTCGTCGCGATATGCCCCTGATCATGGTACAGCGAAAGGACGCTGCTGTACCGTCCCTGTGCTGCCTGGTGAAACACGGAATCTGCCCCGATGGGTCCGGCTACATTGTACCCCTCTGCCCTGAGCTGTTCAACCGCCGGGGCAATTTCGTTGACTTCTTCCCAGCCGAAGAGCCCATGCTCCCCGCAGTGGGGGTTCAGGCCTGCCACGGCCATTGTACCGCCTGTAACGCCCAGCCTTTCCAGCGCTGCCAGGCATTCCCTGGCGCAGGCCACGATTTTGTCCCTGCGGATCTGCCCCAGCATTTGCAGCAGCGACAGATGGCGCGTCAGGAAGAACACCCGGAGCCCGCTTACGCCCCCCGGAGTGTTGGTCTCGAACATGGTCAGGGGGTCCTTCGTCCCTGTCAGCGCGCCGAAAATCTCCGTGTGGCCGATGAAGGGCACATTGGCCGCGTGAAGGGCCTCCTTGTTGATGGGGGTCGTGGCCACGGCGGCAGCCTTGCCATCCATTGCCAGACGGACGCTCCGCTCGATGTACCCGTAGGCGGCACGTCCGCACATGGCCTGAACTTTTCCGTACTCAAACGACGTCATGTCGATGTTGTCCAGGTCGATGAGGTTCAGAACTCCCTCGCGGAAATCCGCGTCCCCGGAGTCCTGACAGACATGAACGGTCAGCCTGACGCCTGTGAGGGCGATGGCCTTCTCAATAATCTTTCTGTCGCCGACGATGAGGCAGTCCGCGCAGCCCTTCACTGTGTCGTCGACCAGAGCCTTGACCACAATCTCCGGCCCCACGCCGGCGGGGTCACCGATGGGGACCGCGACAATGGGTTTATTCATGAAAATCCTCCTTCTGACTTTAAAATAACAGCAGAATAACAGCTTAAATAAACAGCTTGCCTTTCAGGTAGTTCACACAGAGGTTGACAGCGTTGGAGTTCCCCTGGCTGCCTCCCTTAGTCACCATATGGAGCCCGTCGAAGGCCCCGCCCCTCAGCAGCCCGTAGGCCGCAAGAGGCAGCACTTCGTCCTGAAGCTCCAGCCCCGACGCGCCGAATTTCCGGCACACCGCCTGGGTCACGTCCCCGCCGCTGACATAGAGCCCCCGGAACAGCGGATCGCCCTTCAGGATCCTCCAGGCCGCCTCTGCCAGGGAATCATTGATGCGGCCCGTCGCCTCGTCCAGGGTACAGTGGTCCCGCTCCATATAAGGAACAAAGTCGATGCGGTTTTCCGGGTAGAGACCGTCTCCCGTCACCGTGACGACGGTGTTCAGCGGCGCTTTGTCCAGAGCCTCGGCTGCCGCCCGGGCTATCTCCGCCTCCCGCTCCTCCTGGGATTCCAAAAGACGACGGGTCTCCACAAAGACGTTGGCGATGGGGTGCTGGGCCAGCCACAGTTCCTCCATCTGCGCGGTGGTGTTGGGGTTGACGCTGCCCACGACAGCGAGAATCTTCCGCCGCTCCCTGCGCTCAAAGGGCGTAATCTGCTTCCGGGCCAGCGTTGCCGTGAAGGCGCCGGGATCCACGGCCAGAACCTTTCTGCGGCTTGTAATCACCGCGTCGGCGATGAGGTTCAGGTCATCATCTGTTACGCAGTCGATGACGATGATCCGCTTCCCTGCGCCTGCCAGAGCGTTTATCTCGTCCGCCAGACGGTGCTTGCCATGCATGAGGCTGTTCAGGGGAATGGAGGCGACCTCGTGACGGCTCTGTTCCCGGAACAGCATTGCCATGTCCGACGTCTTCACCGGCGTCTTGGGATCGATGGCGATGTTGGTCTTATGCAGGGGCAGGCCGTCCACCAGAAGATACCCCCCCACCAGCGTCCGCCCCGACGAGGGGAAACAGGGGGCCGAGACGGCGATGAAATCCTCCCCCAGACAGTCCAGCATGGCGTCTGTCTCACTGCCCAGGTTGCCCCGGAGGGTGGAGTCAATGCGCTTGGAGTAGAGCTTCACGTCGTCTCCCATCAGAAGCTCCGTTGCTTTCCTGACGCGGTCCGCGGCCTCCTCCGGGCTCACGGCGCGGCTGTCCGTGGGATAAATTACACAATCGCAGTCCCTGAGGGCTGAGGGCTCAAGGCCGGCCCCGTTCAGGACGGTGTGGGCCCGGTATCCCATCCGGGCCAGAAGCACGCCTGTAGCGTTTCCGCCTGTCAAATCGTCTGCAACAACAACACACTGAGCCATGACAGCCTCACCGTGTCTCTGCCCCGGCAGGCGAGGTCAGGATCTCGACGGCCTCTTTCAGCGTCTCCGCCGTGCCGACGTTGCCGGGAAAGATAACGTAGGGTGTCATGGGGAATTTGCTCTCCGGCCCCGTCTGCCACACGGGGATGCCCGGCCGTATCTGTCCAAGGACGTTGGCCCGCTTCACGCCAAGAGCTTTGACCCCAACGTCGCTGGAGGTGATGCCCCCCTTGGCGATGACGAAGGCCGGGGTGACGGTCAGCCGCCCCACCAGGGACTGTACGGCGTCGGAGATCTTCACGGAGAGGCGGAGCTCGTCCTCCCTGTCCCCGGTGTCTGCCGTGATGAGGGTCCGTGTCGTGTAGCAGCACACGGTCTTTCCCGCTTTGAGGCAGGCTTCCTCAATTTTCAGGCAACGCTCCACCTCAGCCGTGAATGCCGCACTGTCCTTCACCAGGGAGGCGTTGAGTTCGATGAATTCGATACCGCCGAGCTCTTTCAGCTTTTCCAGCTGCTCCGTGGTCCTGGCCGTGTGGGAGCCCACAACAATAACGCCCCCGTTTGAGGTTTCCTTCACCACCATCTTATCCCGCGTCAAAAGCGGCTGGTCCGTCACGCCGCCCATGACCTTCACGAGGGCGGCCGCCGAGCGGAACATGAAGGACCGGCCCTTCTTCATGGCCCGGAACAGCGCGACGCAGAACACTTTAATATCCGGGTAATCCACGGCGTTCACAATAATCTTGCTGAAGCCACGGACGGCCATGAGCTGCGCCTCGATTTTATCGTAATTCATGGCGCGGATATCCTCAAGGGAAATGCAGGTCACGTCCCCGGCCCTGTACTCACCGCCGGTTTTCTCCTCGACGTAGTCCGGCATTGTTGCCGCAGAATAGCCGAAGGTCTTGTCCCTGGCGAACTCCGTCTCGCAGGCGGGAACCAGCTCGTCGCCGTATTTGACGTAGTGAACGTTGTCGATGGTGAAGCGGCCGCCCTCTTTGAAGAACGGGCACAGAATTTCCCCGTCGAGGGTTTTGCCCGTGAACTTCTCATAGTCCTCCTTCAGGAGTTTTGTCTCCAGCGGGTAGTGCCCCCGGAGCGTCGAGTCGCTGCGGCTGATGAAGAGGTAGTCACAATGGGCTTCCCGCGCGGCAGCGTCCACGGCGGCGGCGATTTCATGATGGGCCCTGGTGGTCTGCTCCGCCGTGAAGCCGCGGGAGTTCGTCAGAATATAGAAGAGGCGGCTTTTTTCCCGAAAACCGGCAAGCACGCTGTCGTGGTCCCAGCCTGTGTAGACCGGGACGTCGTGAACGGTCTGCACGCCTGTCGGGTCATCATCCAGCACCACGATTTTCCGGCTGCTGGCCTCGATCTCACGGGCCAGCAGCGCGTCCACAGCGGCTTCGTCCATCTTCGGGAAGGATTCCAGAATCGATGCGTTCAGTCTCATAGCCTGTGCCTACTTCTTTCTGACCTCGACATCGGCCAGATTCTCAAAGTACTGAACGATGCCGCCGTGGTCATCATTCATGTGGCCGTGGATTTTGAGCGTCTGCAGGATCTCGTAGAGCTGAGCGGTGTAGGGGATGGGCACGTCCAGTGCATGGGCCGTGGAGACGCAGTTGCTGATGTCCTTGTGGTTGATGCGGATGGGCCCGCCGGGCTTGAAGTCGCGCCTGATAATCATGGGGGCCTTGGCGTCCAACACAGCGCTCCCTGCCAGCCCGCCGCGGATGGCCTTGTAGACCTTCTCCGGGTCCGCCCCCGCCTTCACCGCGAACACAAGGGCCTCAGAGACCACGGCAATGGTGTTGTTCACGATCATCTGGTTGGCGAGCTTGGCCGTGCTGCCGCTGCCGCTGGGGCCGATGAGAAGCGCGCTCTTGCCCAGGATGTCAAACCACGGCTTCATGGTCTCGAAGTCCTTTTCGTCCCCGCCGCACATGATGGCCAGAGCAGCGTTGACAGCCCCCGGCTCTCCGCCGGAAACAGGCGCGTCCAAAAAACCTGCGCCCATCTCCTTCAGTCTGTCATAGCACTGTTTGGATTCAACCGGCGTTACGGAGCTCATGTCGCAGACCAGCGCTCCCTTTCTAATGGAAGAGGCCACGCCGCCGGGCCCGAAAAGAATCTCCTGCACGATCTTGCCGTTGGGGACCATCGTGATGATGATGCTGCACTCCGCGCCGATCTCCGCGTAAGTCGCCTCCCGTGCGCCCGCCGCGACAACGTCTGCCACGGCCTCCTTATTCAGGTCGGAGACCAGAAGCTCTGAGCCCGCCTGATCCTTTCCCCAGGCAGAACCGCTCTCCGCTCTGGCCTTGAGCAGGTTCTTCGCCATGGGACGTCCCATGATGCCGAGACCGATGAAACCTACCTTCATTGGGGTTCCCTCCTGATTTTCATTTGTTTTGCTCCCTATGTTCTTATTTTATCATGAGACGGGAAGGATTTGCCGGACAGGCCCGCGGAGGCCGGAGCCGTTGTCCGGATCCCCTTCGCAAAGTGGGGGAGGCTTTGAAAAAACGTTTTTCGCTTGTGCCCTGTGGTTATTGGTGTACAATAAAAGGCAAAAGTAGAAGAGGGCTCAGGCCCAAACTGAGGAGGGGTTTACTTTATGAAGAAACACTGGAAGACGATGGACGGCAACGAGGCCGTTGCGCACGTTGCCTACGCTTTCTCGGAGATGGCGACGATCTATCCCATCACGCCGTCGTCCCCCATGCCGGAGCACATCGACGAGTGGGCTGCCGCTGGACGCAAGAACATCTTTGGCCACACCGTCAAGGTGACGGAGATGCAGTCTGAGGCCGGAGCCGCCGGGGCCTGCCACGGCGCGCTTTCCGCCGGGGCTCTTGCCAGCACCTACACAGCCTCTCAGGGGCTGCTGCTGATGCTCCCGAATATGTACAAGATCGCGGGAGAGTTGCTGCCGGGCGTCTTCCATGTGACGGCCCGGGCTCTGGCGACCCATGCGCTGTCCATCTTCGGCGACCAGAGCGACGTGATGTCCTGCCGCATGACGGGCTTCACCATGCTTGCCGGCGGCAGCGTTCAGGAGGCTCACGACATGGCGGCTGTGGCGCATCTCACCGCCATCAGGACCAGCGTGCCGGTGCTGAACTTCTTCGACGGGTTCCGCACCTCCCACGAGATTCAGAAGATTGACACCTTTGACTACGCCGACCTGGCGAAACTGGTGGACTGGGAAGCCGTTGAGGTTTTCCGTGACCGCTCCATGCGGCCCGAACAGCCCTTTATCAAGGGCACGGCCCAGAACCCTGACATCTACTTCCAGGCCACCGAGGCCCGCCAGCCGTACATCGACGCGGTGCCGGACACCATCGCCTACTACATGGGCGAGATTTCCAAGCTCACCGGACGTCCCTATCAGCCGTTCCAGTACTACGGCGCGCCGGACGCGGACCGTGTTATCATCGCCATCGGCTCCGTCTGCCAGGCCACCGAGGAGGTCGTGGACTACCTGAACGCCCGCGGCGAGAAGGTGGGCATCATTGAAGTCCACCTGTACCGTCCGTTCTCTCCCAAGTACTTCTTCCGCGCCATGCCGCGTACGGTCAAGGCCATTGCCGTTCTTGACCGCACCAAGGAGCCCGGCGCGCTGGGCGGCCCCCTCTACGAGGACATCCGCTCCCTGTTCTACACGGAGAAGCACGCCCCCAGGATTGTCGGCGGCCATTACGGCCTCGGCTCCAAGGACACGACCCCCAGCCACATCAAGACCGTGTTCGACAACCTGAAGCTCTTCGAGCCGCGTGACAACTTCACCATCAGCATCACCGACGACGTGAATGACAGCTCCCTGCCGGTGCTTGAGCACATCGACGCCGCCCCGGAGGGGACCATCTGCTGCAAGTTCTGGGGCCTTGGCTCCGACGGCACCGTCGGCGCCAACAAGAACTCCATTAAGATCATCGGCGACCACACCGATATGTACGCTCAGGGATATTTCGACTATGACTCCAAGAAGTCCGGCGGCATCACCGTCTCCCACCTGCGCTTCGGCAAGTCGCCCATCAAGTCCACCTACCTCATCGACAGCGCGGACTTCATCGCCTGCCACAAGCAGGAGTATGTCCACCAGTACGATGTCCTGGCCGGTCTGAAGAAGGGCGGCACGTTCCTGCTGAACACGCAGTGGACCACCATGGAGGCCCTTGAGGAGCACCTGCCCGCCAGCCTGAAGCGCAAGCTGGCTGCCCTCGGCGCGAAGTTCTACATCATCAACGCCGTGGACGAGGCGCAGAAGATTGGCCTTGGCGGCCGCACCAACACCATCATGCAGTCCGCGTTCTTCAAGCTGGCCAACGTCATCCCCATGGACGACGCTGTGAAGTACATGAAGGAAGCCATCGAGAAGACCTACGGCGCGAAGGGCGAGGACATCGTGAAGATGAACTACGCCGCCGTTGATGCGGGCCATGGCGCCGGCCTCACCGAGATTAAGGTTCCCGAAAGCTGGGCATCGGCCGAGGACAAGGTCCATGTGAAGCCCGGTCTGCCCTCCGAGATTCCGGACTACATCAGCTATCAGGTGGATGCCATCACCGCCCAGAAGGGCAACGATCTTCCCTCCAGCGCCTTTACAGGTGAGGAAGTGGGCCCGGACGGCCGGTTCCCCTCCGGGACAGCGGCCTTCGAGAAGCGCGGCGTCGCCGTCAATGTTCCCGAGTGGAACGCGGCGAAGTGCATCCAGTGCAACCAGTGTTCCATGGTCTGCCCGCACGCAGCCATCCGTCCGTTCCTGCTGGATACGGATGAGCAGGCGGCGGCCCCGAAGGGCTTCGACGTTGTGGACATGAAGGCGCCGAAGCTGAAGGAGGCCGGCTACAAGTACCGTATGCAGGTCGACGTGCTGGACTGCCTCGGCTGCGGCAACTGCGCGGACATCTGCCCGGTGAAGGCTCTGGAGATGAAGCCCACCGCGACACAGGATGCCCAGATTCCGAACTGGACCTTCGCCATCGAGCAGGTCGAGGACAAGACCAATGGCGGGGACAAGTTCTCCGTTCAGGGGAGCCAGTTCCAGCGTCCGCTGTTTGAGTTCAGCGGTGCCTGCGCCGGCTGCGGCGAGACGCCGTATGTCAAGCTTATCACCCAGCTCTTCGGCAGCCGCATGATGATCGGCAACGCCACGGGCTGCTCCTCCATTTGGGGTGCCTCCGCTCCCAGTATGCCCTACACCACCGATGCCAACGGCCGCGGTCCCGCGTGGGGGAACTCCCTGTTTGAGGATGCGGCGGAGTACGGCTTTGGAATGAAGCTCTCCGTCAACGTCAAGACCGGCTATCTGGAGTCCGCCGTGAAGAACCTGCTGAAGATGGACGAGGTGTCCGCAGACGACAAGGCCATTCTTCAGGAGTGGCTGGACACGCACCTGGACGGCGAGAAGTCCGTCGAGAGCGCCGCGAAGGTTGAGGAACTGCTGGGGGATGTCTTCTGCGGCTGCGGCTGTGAGGAGCACCAGCATCAGACGCTGAGCGAGGCGGCCATGAAGGAGTTCTCCACCATCGCCGAGTATCACGATTACCTGATCAAGAAGTCCGTCTGGGCCTTCGGCGGCGACGGCTGGGGCTATGACATCGGTTACGGCGGTCTGGACCATGTCCTTGGCAGCGGCGACGATGTGAACATCCTCGTCCTCGACACCGAGGTTTACTCCAACACGGGCGGTCAGTCCTCCAAGTCCACTCCGACAGCGGCCATCGCGCAGTTTGCCGCCAGCGGCAAGCGCGTCCGCAAAAAGGATCTGGGTCGCATGGCCATGACCTACGGCCATGTGTACGTTGCTCAGGTGGCGATGGGCGCGGACAAGAACCAGCTTCTCAAGGCGCTGAAGGAGGCCGAGGCGCACAAGGGTCCGTCCCTGATTATTGCCTACGCCCCCTGCATCAACCACGGGCTTCGCGCCGGCATGGGCAAGACCCAGGCGCAGGAGAAGAAGGCGGTTGAGGCCGGCTACTGGCACCTGTACCGCTACAACCCCGATCTGGTGAAGGAGGGCAAGAACCCGTTCACGCTGGACTCCAAGGCCCCGACGGCGGACTACAAGGAGTTCCTGATGACGGAGAACCGTTACCGCGCGCTGAAGCTGAAATTCCCGGAGATTGCGGACCAGCTGTTTGACCAGGCGGCCCGAGAGGCTAAAGAGCGCTACGAGAACTACAAGGCTCTGGCCGAGATGGGAGCGCAGCCTGTTAAGGCGTAAATTTAACTTTACTTTAAGGAGGGGCCGGGCTTTTGCCCCGGCTCCTCCCTCAGGGGGACGGCCATTGTGAAACGACTAAAACGTTTTATTCTTTTGGCGGCGGCTGTCACTCTGTTTGGGCTGGTTTCTGTCCCTGTTGCTTCCTCAGCGGGGCCCATTACATTGATGGGGCTCTCTACCAGTTCTGTTGTGTTTCCCTACGTGGTTTCCATCGCAAGGGTGCTGAGCACTTTCTGCCCGGAATACACTTTCCTTGTCAATGAGTCGGACGGCATCATGGACAACATGACTCGAATCCGCAGCGGCAGAGCAAGGCTTGCCAATTCCATCGCCTTGACTGACTATGAAAGTTACTTTGGAAAAGGTGTCAGGTTCAGGGATAAACCATTCAAAGACTTTCGCATTCTGTGGTATTACCAAAAATCCATGGTTCAGATAGTTGTTGCCAGGGACTCCGGCATAAAAACCCTCCATGATCTCAACGGCAGGTCCTTCAGCAGAGGCGGCACGGGAACGACATCTTCCGAATTTATCCGTGAAATATTCAACATTCTGAATATCCGTCCGAACTATCTGGAGTCCAAACAGATTGAAGCGGCCCAGGCCTATATCAGCGGCTATGTTGATGGCATTGTGAAGATTGGCCCCGTGCCCGACACCTATCTGGAGCATCTCAATGCCTCTCGGCCCGTCCGTTTTATTTCTTTCTCCAGTGAAGATAAGGAAAAAATCTTAAAGGCTCTTCCCGCGGGCCATATTGACGCCATCTCCATGAATGACTATGATGGCGTGGATTATGATGTGAATTGTTTTGTTACCTATCACGGCATTCAGAGCGACATGAGCTTCACGCAGGAGGAGGGCTACAGGTTTTTTAAGGCCATGTGGGAGGA
>JAILIX010000055.1 GCA_024695065.1 Fretibacterium sp.
ACGAAGAGCATCTGCGCATCGCGACGGTGAGGAGGAGCCTGACCCGGCCGCAGTTCATCTTTGGCTGTGACCGTACATTGTTCCTTCTTCTGCTGCTGGCCTGCATGGCTCTGGGACTTCCCGGAGGGCTGGCCAGCGGCAACTTTGTGAATTTCTTCATCGCTCTGATCATTTTCTTTGCCGGCCTTCAGGTGCTGAGGGCCATGGGCAAGAAGGATCCTCTTACTATGAGGATATTCCAGCGGGCGGTGAAGTATCAGGAACGTTATCTGGCGTCCTCGCGGTTCTACCGCCAGGACAGGAAATACTGACTTTAATTCGGGAGGGTTGGGTATGCCAAAACGTCGGCAGGAAGGGGACGGCTTTGCCGAGCTGCTCCGTTATTCCCATATGGTGGCCCCTGGGGTTATGGGGCTGAAGGACGGGGGCTTCCTCGCCGGGTTCTGGCTCACCGGACCGGATCTTGAGAGTTCCACAGCCCGCGAGCTGGAGCACCTCAGCGCGATGATGGCGCACACGGTGGGCCAGCTTGATGTGCGCTGGTGCGTGCATTTTGAGTTCTTCCGCCGTGAGACGACGGACTACCCCAGGGGAGACTTTGAGGAGACGACGACGAAGCTCATCGACATGGAGCGCCAGGCCCAGTTCCATCAGGCGTCCGGGCACTTCGAGTCCGTGCAGGCCATGTTCGTCTCCTACATTCCGCCGGGCTTTGAGAAAAACGCTCTGATGCGGCGCATCCAGAAGGCGATGTTCGGTCTGGACAGCGCGGAGGAGGAGCAGATTACTGAGCGACAGCTGGCGCGGTTCGAGACAGTGATGAAGAGGCTTCAGGACTCCCTGAGCCTCAGCATGCAGGTCCGGCGCATGGCCTTCCACCCGGATAAGCCCGACGCTGTTTCCGGCACATCGGACCTGCTGGAGGCTGTCAACGCCTGCGTCAACGGGTACTGGCAGCCCACGCGGCTGCCGGCTTTTCCCTATTATCTGGACTGTTTCCTTGCCAGGGACTGCCTGAACGGCAGCCGCATGAACTACAACGGAGAGTACATCCAGTGCATTTCCCTGATGAACTACCCCGCGGGGACCTTCCCCACGATTCTGTACAGTCTTCAGACCATGCCTGTGGCCTTCCGCTGGTCCAACCGTTTTCTGCTGACGGACATTCAGGAGTCCATCACCCAGATTGAAAAGCTGCGGCGCCAGTGGACCCAGAAGGTGAAGAGCCTGTCTTCGCAGATCACCGGCGTGGAAAACTTCCGTGTGGACCATGACGCGGCGGCCATGGTGCAGGATCTGGACTTCGCGCTGAAGGACGCCCGAAGCGGCGACACTGCCTTCGGCAACCACACTTCCACCGTTATTCTGCGCCACAAGGATCCTGACCTGCTGGAGGCCACGGCGCGGGAGATCATGAAGGTCTTTGAGCGGGCGGGCTGCAGCGCCCTCATGGAGTCCATGAACAACCTTGAGGCCTTTCTGGGCTCGCTGCCGGGGCACGGGCAGGAAAACATCCGCAAGCCCCTCATCACGGCCCTCAATTACGCGGACCTCATCCCGCTCTCCAACGACTGGCAGGGCTCCAAGACCTGTCCCTGCCCGTTCTACCCGCCCAACTCCCCGGCGCTGCTTCAGGCCGCGGCCGCGGGGGGCACGCCCTTCTCCCTGAACCTGCACAGCGGGGACGTGGGGCACACACTCATTCTGGGGCCCACGGGCTCCGGAAAATCAACGCTGCTGGCCACCATCACGGCACAGTTTGAGCGTTACGACCGGGGACAGATTTTCTTCTTCGACAACGGCCGCTCCATCTACCCGCTGTGCGAATCCCTGGACAACTCCGTGTTCTATGATCTGGGCGCGGCGGACAATGAGATCAACCTTTGCCCCCTGGCGCAGATTGATGACCCGGAGGTGATGTCCTGGGCCGCGGAGTGGCTGGAAATGCTCATTGAGCTGGTGTCGCCCGGCCTTGTCACCCCACAGCGCCGGGTTCTGCTGAACGAGGCGCTGCGGAATCTGGCTGCCAGCACCACCTGCGCGGCCGAGCGCACACTGACTGAGTACATCACGTCCGTACAGGACGAGGAAATAAAGTCCGCCCTTGGATACTACAGCCTGAGCCAGAGCGGAGGCTATCTGCTGGACGGGGACCGCGACGACATCAGCTACGCCGCCTTCAACGCCTTTGAAATTTCAGGCCTGCTGGAGCGGGACAAGGTGGCCCCGGCGGTGCTCACCTACCTGTTCTTCCAGATACAGCGCCGGCTGAAGGGCGCGCCGTCGCTTCTGGTGGTTGATGAGGCCTGGACGGCCATGAAGGACGCCCTGTTCTCCGAGAAGATACGCGGCTGGCTCAAGACCTTCCGTAAGCTGAACTGCGCCGTTATTCTGGCTACCCAGTCCATCGCCGACGTGGTGAACAGCACCATACGCGACGCGGTGTTCGAGAGCTGCCCGACGAAGATCCTGCTGGCGAACCCGGACGCAAAGGGCCAGCAGCTGGGCGCGTTCTACCGGGAATTCCTGCAGCTCAACGAGCGTCAGGTCAATCTGGTGGCGAACATGGTCCGGAAGCGGGAGTACTATATTATCTCGCCCAACGGGCGGCGGGTGTTCAACCTTGGGCTGGGCCCTGTGGCTCTGGCCTTTGTGGGGGCCAGCAGCGGCGACGAGCTGAGCCGCGTCGTGGCGCTGAAGAAGCAGTACGGCCGGGAATGGCCCGTGGAATGGCTGAAGGAGCGCGAACTGCCGGACTGGGCGGAGGAGTGGAAGAAGCTGGACAAAGAAATGCACTCCCGGGGCACAGACAGCGGAGGGGCGGAGGCTCATGCAGAGGCTGTTTAAGTTCACCCAGATACTGCTCCTTGCCTTCGGCCTCGTGGCGATGGGGGCCATGGCTCCCATGGAGGAGACGGACGCCGTGTGGGGGGATGACCCCAAGCATGTCGTCGAGGTCTTCCGCACGGGGAAGTGCAACTCCTACAGCGGCGGCTGGTGGGACTTCATCAAAAAGGTCTTTACGGGCAAATGGAGCTCGATCAGCTTCAAATACTGCCCCTGTATACCCATGGACCTTGGCGAGCTCACCGACCTCAGCAAAGTCCTCACCCACATCTGGGACTTTGTAACAAGTATCCCCTCCGGCTTCTGGAAGGGCGAATGGGACATCGGCATCAAAACGAAGGATCCCCAGCTTGAGAAGACGATGAAGCAGGTTTGGGAGAAGTCGTGGGAGCAGGACGCCATGGCACGGGAGCTGGTCATTCAGGCCGAGGCCATGATCAAGAGCATAACCATCGCGCGGTCCAGAGTGTTCGGGGATGCCTTTGAGGAAAACATGAAGCGGCTCAGGCAGGGAAAGGGCAATATGTACTCCGTGAACTACTACAATCAGATGAACAAGCTGAACAATCTTATGGGGAGGTTCCCGGACGCCTATACAAAGCTGACGCCGATGGAGGACGAGGAAAAGAGTTTCAACAGCCGGTTCCGGGAGATTGAGGAGGTCAGCCTCCTGGCCATGAAGGCCATCGGCAACAACTACGACGGTGTGAAGGACGCCATCAACGCTCTTTATAACGAGCTGATCAAGGATGACGGCGAAAAGGACCCCCTGAAAAATGTGGACACCCTTTTCAAAAATATCACCAAGGTCATCGAAAGCGCCCAGAAGATCCTGAACGATAAGTCGGGCGGCTGGGCCGCGGTTGCGGAGATTCCGCTGCTCATCAACGGCGTGACGGAGGTCATGAACTCCCTCGAGAACGCGCTGAACATCGGCGGTTTTGGCTTCAACAAGAGGATGATGCTGTATCAGGTCCTGAACGCGCTGATGGATGACGTTGTCAAAAACGTTCTGGTCTGGGGCGCTGCTGTCCTGGACAAGAACCCGACCTATCCTCTGACCGTGGTCAAGGATTCGGTCATGCCGGTCCTGAAGGACATGATGTTCCTGCTCTTCCTGGTGCCGCCGGAGAAGGGGCAGACGAAGATGCTTCAGCTCGCCACGGCGATGGCCGACCAGCAGGCCGGTCTGACTGAGCTGAACGAGCACGCTTTCATGAAGTTTCAGGATGTGCGGATGTGGGCGGAGCAGGCGAGAAAATCAAAGAATATGGCCATTCAGAAGAACATGGAAATTATAGGCCATGAGGCGGCCACCGTTCAGGGACAGGGCAAGTCCCACAAGATAGGTTTTTAGGGGGCGGAGGGCATGAAAAGTCTTGTGAAAAACAAGCTTCTGATGATGCCGCTGATCATCGTCCTGACGGTTTCCGCCGCGATGTTCTTTTTTGCGCCGTCGGGGATACGGGGGGAACCGAACAAGGGGCTGCCCTTCAAGGCCGTGAAGTACTGCATTCCCAAGGTGGTGCAGCAGGTCCTTCAGAAGATCATCAAGCAGAGTCTGGCCGCGGCCGCGTCCGCCATCCCCATTATCGGAGCGGTGGTGGGGCCTTTGATCCGGGCGATGCCGGACAGCTGGATACCGGTGCCCTGCGGCTGCGAGAAAAACATCTATGACTCCGGGCCAAGCTTCATGGACGTGAAGGACAACCCCTTTGATTTCCTGGGGTCGGGCATCTCCATCCCCATCATCGATTACTCGCCCACCCAGTCCACGCAGAAGGACCTGGAATCGAAGCTGACGAAGGAACTGGTCCCGAAGTGGGAGGAGGTCCAGAAGCAGCAGGCGGCCATGATCAAGAAGGGGAATCCGGACGGGCTGGATGAGTTCAGAGATGCCTATAAGAAGCTGTATGACGGTCTTGTCAACGCCAACGCTCTGGCTCTTGCCACCAACTTTGAAGCCGAGTTCAGCAGGAGGTTCCCGAATATGTCCGCGAGGGTCGAGAGTCTGACCGAGGTGGAAAAGCGCACGGCCGGCGCCTGGCGGCAGGTTATGGACGCCTGGATGAAGGGGCTGCACATTGTGGCCCGGAACTTCGATGAGGAGCAGGAAGTACGGAACGTCCTTGCCTACACGGTCCTGAAGGGCTTCAATGACTCTGTGTACGAGCTGGGACAGACCCACGTGCTCCAGTATCTCGGGGCAATGGCGGCTCAGTCCAACGGCATTGTCGACAGGACGGGGACGAGCTGGCGCGGGTTCATGGAGATGTGCGTGACCTGCATGGAACTCGAGCTGGAGAATGAGGAAGCGGCCGTGAGGAACATCACAGCCATCGCTGATGACGCGAGCAAATTCAAACCCTCAACAGGGAGTTACAGTCTTGGCTTTTAGGGGAGGGGGAAAATGATGACTTTTGTGGGTTTCGCGAAGTTAAAAATGGTTCTGCTGGCGGCAGCGCTGGTTTTGATTCTGCCCAGGGCCGGCTTCTGCCTTCTGGCTCAGGAGGTGACCCAGCAGGCCATTCTGAAGGCGGCGAAGAACGAGGTGGAGCAGCTCAAGAAGATGATCGAGCACCAGAAGAACATGCTGGCGCACCTTGACGAAAATACGGTGAAGGACATCAGGAGCAAGCGGGACACGCTGCTGAAGAACTTTGGCGAGGTCCGCAAGATCCTTCAGTCGACGGACGCGATCACGCATCTGACGGACGACCTTGAGAACAAGCTGAAGACCCGTCATCCTGAGTGGAAAGAGGGGCTGACCATCGACGAGCTGAAGAAGCGCAACGATGACAGAAACGCCAGCTGGAAGGCCACGATGAAGACGTACCTGAAGGGCATCAACCTTGAAGCGGGCGACTTCAAGACGGACGATGAAATGCGCGGCAAGCTGATGGATCTGCTGAAGAATCCCAAGGGGCAGACCCAGGCCATTCAGGGGCTGGGAGCGCTGCTGGACCACGCGAACCTGATGCTGGTGCGGAATGAGAACACCATTCAGGGCTTTATGGCGGCGTATATGGAGTTTGAACGGGATGCCATCGACAAGCGCGAGCAGAAGGGCATGAGCATCCTTGAGGCCTGCGGCGGGCTGAAGGCGCACAGGCCCAGCGCCAAGAGCTACAAGCTGGGATTCTGAACCATGCGTCGCGGGATTATCTTTTACATCCTGATACTGGCGTTCACGCTTCTTGCGCAAAGCGCATGGGCCGCTGCCGCGAACTATGGCATCGACTCCACGCTGGACTACGTCCAGAAGTTCACCAGCTCCGGCATGATGGACAAGCTGCTGGAGTATGCCCGGAGCCTTTTTGTCGGGCTGGCCACCCTGTCTCTGGCGCTGGGGCTCATCCGTATGATTCTGAACGGGGAGAGCAATCTGGGGACCGTTGCGGCGCTTCTGGCGAAGTGGATTCTTTATGTGGGGATATTTTCATGGATCATGTCCCACAACGTCCCCAAGACCATCGTGAACTCCTTCGTGGAGATGGGGGGCAAAATTGGAGGAACCTCGACCATCGCCCCGGACAACATCCTCTCCGCCGGGATCCGGATGTACGGAACGCTGGTGGAGCGCGGGTGGAGTGCCGGCTGGGGAGACTTTATCGGCATCACGCTGCTGGGGATTATTATCCTTGTGGTGATTGCAATGATAGCGGGCACCTTCGCCCTGGCTCTGATTGAAATGCATCTGGTCATCTGCGGCGGGGCGGTGCTGCTGGGGTTCGGCGGCTTTGAATACACCCGGGACATCGCGCTGAGCTACCTGCGCTACGCGATTTCCGTCGGGGTGAAGCTTCTGATGGTGATGATTGTCTACGGCCTCGCCACAAGCTCCATCCCGGCGTGGGAGGATGAATTCAGCAAGGCCACGGACATGAAGACGCTCATCACAGCGGCGGGCCAGATACTGGGCGGGGTCATCTGCATTTTCATGGCGGTGAGGTACGTGCCTGAGATTGCTCAGTCCGTGGTGAACCGGGCCTCGATGACCTTTGGCCACGCGGCAACGCAGCTGGTTTACGCCTCTGTAACGAGCGCGCCCACGGTGAGCGCTCAGAACGGCGGCGGCTTCATGACTGCGTTCATGGAGGCGCTGAGAGGAAGCCGGCGCGGTGGGAATGAGGAGGAGGGACCGGCGGCGGCGGCCCCGCCCGTGCCCGAAGTGCCCGCGGATATGATAGAGGGCTACGCGGAGAGGGACTATATCAGGGGGCAGGATGGGATGCTGAGCGGCGCAGGGTACAATCCCCTTGCGTCCAATCGGACCTCCCGCCCTGTGGAGAATCCCGCCAACGCGGAGGCGATGACGAACTACGTCCCATCGGAAAGCGTCTATGGTTCACGTTCGGACGCAGCCAGGACAATGGTCCGGCGCGTCGAAACAGGAATCTCGGACGCGGCAGGGACGACATTAACAGAGGGAGAAGGTAAGAGATGAAAAGGGAATATGAGGATAACCCCTATCTCTCCGCCCGGGCGGAGTATGGGGACCGGTACGGCGCTGCGGTGAATGAGGCAGCCCGCTGGCGGCAAATTGCCTTCTTCCTGCTGATGCTCAGTCTTGCCTTTGGCGGGATGATGATCTGGATGTCAACCCAGAATAAGGTGATTCCCTATGTTGTGCAGGTGGACAAGCAGGGGTACTCCGTTGCCATCAAGTCTGCGGAGCAGGGTTCTGCCGCCGACATGCGGGTGGTGGTGGCGTCGCTGAGCCGTTTCTTTACGAACTTCAAGACGGTGGTGGTGGACACCTATGCCCAGAGGGCAATGGTCAATGAAGTGTACGGCTACCTCGCGCGGGGAAGCTCCGCGGAGGCCATTGTGACCCACTACTACCGGGAGAACAACCCCTTCAACACCAAAGACGGCAACACAACACTGGTGGAGGTGAAGTCTGTTCTGGCGGTGGGCGGGGCAGGCACGTCCTGGCAGGTCCTCTGGACGGAGAACAGGATCCGCCAGGGTGAGGTTAAGAGCAGCACGGAGTGGCGCGCCATTGTCACCATTGCCATCTCGCCTGTCCGCGACCTGGCCGATGTGATCAAGAATCCGTTGGGGATCTATATCACTGAGCTGAACATGGCTCAGGACGTCGTCACAGATGACAACTGATAACGCAAGCGAGGTAATGAGAAGATGAAGCGAAAGATTTTTGTCCCAGTGTTTGTGGCGTGCTTGTTTGCGGTTCCGGCCCTTGCCGCTGTCCCCGGCTACGACCCGGAGACGGGGAGAATTATTCTTCCCTCAGAGGTCGGCCTGGACGATGACTACGTCTATCAGCAGCAGCAGAAAGACCTCGCCGAGATACAGGCCGCCGAGGAGCAGTATCAGGCCCTTCAGGAGGCCAAAGAGGAGCGTGAGCGCATTCAGCAGTGGGAGAAGCTGGATATGGAGATCAAGCTGCGCCGCTACGACCAGCTTGTGATGGGAATGAAGAAGGACTTTGACGCTGCCAAGACCGCCGCCAACCCCTTCATGGGGGAGCAGGGGTACGTTATCTATCCCTATGGCGAGGTGGTGCCCGTCATCACCTGCCGCCCGCTCCGCATGACCGATATTGCGCTGGAGCCGGGGGAGGAGATCATGGGGGTCCACGCCGGCGACTCTGTGCGGTGGCAGTTCTCTCCCTCCCAGTCCATGAAGAACGGCCTCGCCGTGGCCCACATCGTGGTCAAGCCCAGCCAGCCGGGCATCTCCACCAACCTGCTCATCCACACGGATCGGCGGACGTACAACCTTGACTTCACGTCCTCCGAGATGGCGGAGTACCTCCGGGGTGTGGCCTTCTCCTATCAGGACAACGACCTGACCTATCTCTTCAAACGTCAGGACGGGAAGAAGCAGAAATCCCTTGAGGATGAGATTCAGGGCCCCATGGCCGGGGCGAATCTGGACCTTGAGGAGCTCTACACCCAGTATGCCATCACCAACACGAGCAAGGTGGACTGGAGCCCGGAGGCGGTCTTTGACGATGGCAACAAGACCTATCTCCGCATGCCCGCGCGGTTCAGCGAGACGCCCGCGTTCTACATCGTGCTGGACCGGAGGGAGACCATGACGAACTTCCGTGTCAAGGGCCGCTATTATATCGTGGACCGCCTCTTTGACAAGGCGTACCTGAAGATAGGATCCAAGAGGGTCGTGATTGTCCGCCGGGACAAGCTGGCGGACAGCAACATCAAAGCGAGCCGGACGACGAGAGGGAGCTGGAACTGATGGCGCAGGAGGATTCTGCAAACCGTTTTGAGCCGGCAAAGACAAAGATGGACCATTCGTCCACCAAGCGGATTGCCCTCTTTATCTTCGTTGCGGCCGGAGCGCTGTTCACGCTGGTGACAATGGCAATCCTCAACTCCGGCGACGATGTGGTGAGC
This sequence comes from Fretibacterium sp., assembly GCA_024695065.1. Lineage (GTDB taxonomy): Bacteria > Synergistota > Synergistia > Synergistales > Aminobacteriaceae > JAFUYV01. Next base: position 9,231 of record JAILIX010000055.1, read on the forward strand.
AGCAAAACCCCGCCGGAGATCATTGAGGCGTCGCGGGGTGCGACTATCATCATCCCGCCGCCTCCCCGGCAGACAACCCCGGAACCTGTGCCGTCGGTGGCGCCTGTGCAGCCGAAACCGCCCCGTCAGGAGACCCAGCCTTCCCCTCCGCCCCAGACGGAGCCGGAAGTGAAGGAGCCGCCTCAGCCTGAGATTAAGCGGACGGTACGTCCTGCTTATGTCCCGTCCCGGGGAGGGAACAGGGGGCGCAGTGTCACCGACAGCAGGAGAGAGAGCCAGGTTCAGCGTCTTCAGGCGGCCCTCTCTCCCACCGCCATTCAGGCCTTTGCTCCAAGGTCCCTGCAGCCCCAGGGGCAGCAGCAGGCCGCGCAGCTGAGTGAACCGGCAGCGGCGCAGGGTGCCGCGTTCCCTGTGCAGCAGGGCTCTGCGGAGTCAGAGGGTTTGATGCCCGACATGTCAGGGGAAAATGACCCCAACGGCTGGGCCCGCAAGGATGCTTTCCGCAAGCGTGCCCTTCCCGCGGAGTACTCCCAGCACACCCGGGCCTTCCCGGTCAGCGCTCTTGAGCTGAAGGCGGGGGCTGTTCTGCCCTGCGTGCTGATCTCCGGCCTCAATTCCGACCTGCCCGGCAATCTGATCGGTCAGGTCTCGGAGAACGTGTGGGATACAGCCACGGGACGCTTCCTCCTTATCCCCCGCGGATCGAGGCTCATCGGGGCCTACGACCACCAGATCAGCTACGGTCAGAACCGCGCGCTGGTGATCTGGAGCCGGCTGATCTTCCCGGACGGCTCGTCGCTGCTGCTGGACAACCTTCAGGGCGCGGATCAGTCCGGGTATACGGGCTTCAAGCAGCGGGTGGACAAGCATTGGGGGACTGTGATCACCTCTGCGCTGCTGGTGTCCCTGCTGGGGGCGGGGGTTGAGCTTGCCACTCCGAACAACAATAACAACAACTATAACAACAATAACAATAAGAATGTGGGCGGCATCCTCTCGGAGCGTGTGGCGTCGGCCATCGCGGAGGCCATGACGCAGATTATCTCAAAGGGGATGAGACGCCAGCCCACCATCACGGTGAAGCCGGGATACCGCTTCACGATTTTCGTTCAGCATGACATTGTCTTCCCCAGGGTGTGGAATGCCAGCCAGGGAAGGTAAGCGGCTGAAATGAAAGAACAGAAAAAGCTGCGGCCTGAACAGAAAGCGGCAATCTGCGTCCTGATTTTTGGGGCTGCGGCTGCCGCTCTGCTCTGTTCAGGGGCATTTGTTCTGAACACATCACCCTCTGTGCCGGTGGGTTTGTGGCTGCGGAGGGAGGGGCCCCTTCAGCGGGGGGACATCGTGGAGATTCCCTTTGAGTCGTTCCGCTCCGTCGAATGGGTCCCCGAACCCTATCACCGCAGGAATGGCTGGGGAAGGGTGACCCCGTACCTGAAGCGCGTTGCCGGGCTCCCGGGGGACAGGGTCGAGGCGGATAAGGGCGGTTTGCTTCGCGTCGCGGGGGAGATTGTCCCCAACAGCGTTCCGATGTCCATGGACAGGGCGGGGAACGTGATGCGGGCTTTCCCCCTTCCCTGTCAGCTTGCGTCCGATGAGGTATGGCTGCTCAGCGACTCGCCCCGTGGTTTTGATTCCCGCTACCTGGGCCCGGCAAAGCTGGACCAGTGCTCCAGAGTCACGCCGCTGCTTATTTTTTGAGGCTTTTATTTTACTTTGTTTTATTTTATGAGATAAGTTTCTGTAATTCTGTAATCAGGAAGAAATGAGGTGGGCTTTACCGTGAATCGAAAATTATGCGTTTCTTTGCTGGCGCTGCTGGTGTGCTGCTTCATGATGCCTGTTCCCTTTGCTGAGGCGGATGGAGGCGCCTGCGGCAATGGCCTGACGTGGGACTTTACGGACAGTACCCTCACCATCAGCGGATCGGGGGCCATGAAGGATAAAGAGAGCCCATGGTCTTCACACAGCGAAAATATTAAAACGATTATCATCGGCAAGGGCGTAACCCACATTGGGGCAAAGGCTTTTTATAACTACCACAGGCCCACGCGCCTCGTCATCTCCGACACCGTTGAAACCATTGGGGATGCCGCGTTCTATGACTGCTGGGGGATCAATTCGCTCACCATGGGCAGCAGTGTGAAGACCATCGGCAACGAGGCGTTTCTGAACTGTTCGGGATTTACGACGCTCATTCTGCCTGATACCCTGACCAGCATTGGCGAAAAGGCTTTCTATCAGTGTTTTTTGCTTTCAAAGCTCACTTTTATGGTCCCCAAAAATAACCTGCACGACCTTGAGGTGGGGGCCAATGCCTTCGGCGAAAACAACAGGCATGGTCAGGTAGCCTATTCCAGCGAAAAGGGCATACTGAAGTATAAAGGCACCGAGGATGAGGTCGCGGAGGGCTCCGTTATTGACACGGCTTTAAGCGGCAAGTCGCTCACATGGAGCGAGCATACCCCTGTCAATTATGTTGTCACGTTTGACCCCAACGACGGCGGAATGCTGAAGGCCGGCATCACCACACAGCGGATATCCGTCGATCAGTCGGCCCCGCTGCTCACAAAGGAACAGCTTGATCTGCAGAATCTGGACACGGATCTGGAGTTTATGGGATGGGCGCTGTCAAAGGATGCGAGAATAGCGGAGTACGCTGACGGCGCTGAGTTTAAGCCCGCAGATGATACAACGCTCTATGCCGTCTGGAGGTCCGAATACCTAATAACCTTTGACGCCAACGGAGGAACCTTTACGACGGACAACCCGACGATGACTATTCAGAGGGGCGGGTTTATGAGGCTGACCCCGGCGGCACAGCTGGGCCTGAGCAACGAGGACACGACGCAGTACTTCACCGGCTGGTCGGAAACGGAGGACGGCGAGGTTAAGTACGCGGACGGTGCCAGGTGTACGCCGGTGAGCGATATGACGCTCTACGCCGTATGGCGTAAGAACGGCAACGGCTCCGAGGGGGACCCATTCTTAATCGATAATGCTGAACGGCTGAAAAAGCTGGAGCAGGACGTGAATGTCAGCCAAAAGCACTATAGCAAGCACTATAGCAGGACTTATTTCAGGCTGACCGCGGAACTTGAAATTTTGTCTGATGACTGGACGCCGATAGGCAAAAACTACAGCAATGCGTTCAACGGCGTTTTCGACGGCGGCGGCCACAATGTCACGTACAGGCTGACGAGCAGCGATCAGGCGTATCAGGGACTGTTTGGCTGCATCGATACAGGCGCCGTTATCAGAAACCTTGCTGTTCATGGTATCATAAACGGCAATGGCAAATACTGCGGAGGGATTGCCGGCTGGGTCAGCACCAGCTGCACGGTCAGAAACTGCTCCAGCAGCGTGGACGTCACGACGGCCACAAAATTCGAAGGCGCTGTTGGCGGAATCGCCGGATGCAGCACCGGCCTTGTGGACTATTGCTCCGCAGTGGGTACGATACTGAACAGCGGCAAAGAGGATATCTGTGTCGGCGGCGTTGTGGGCATGAATCAGGGCGGAACCGTCTCGCACTGTTCGTCGGTCAACATTAAAATCGGAACGACACAGAATTACGTCGGCAGAGTGGTGGGCAGCAACAAGGAGCAAAGTCTGTCACGCGGAATGATTTTCGACTGCAATTATTTAGCCTTTGCAGAGGACAGCTATAAGGGTGTGGGCGGCTATGGCGGCGGCTCGGACACAGGCACGAAGCGAATGACCGCCAAAGAGATGATAGACTACGCCAAAGGGCTGAGCGATGAGTACGCGGTGTGCAGAGACGGTATTCTGAGTATGGGCTGGGGCGGCAGCGACATAGACGACGATGTCAGACGCAGCTCCTCCAGCGGATGCGACGCCGGGCTCTGGGGTCTCTGGGGTGTTTATGGGGCGGTCCTTTCTTTGCTGCTTATCAAAAGGAGATAAGTTTTATATGAATAAAATTTTATGCGTGCTGTTGATGTTCCTCCTGATGTGCGGAGGGGCGGATGCGGATGTAAAGGTTGGCTTTCTGGAGAAGCTGAACACCACCGAGGAGGAGTACAGGGATCTGCTCATTGAGGACAGAAAGCATATAGGCTGGAATCTCCTCTCTGACAGCCACGAAGGCGATGAGAACTTTATCTTCTTCAATTCCCTGCTGGAGATGCAGATGGCCCTGATCCGGGGGGATATTGATGAAGTTGCGCTTCCGAAAGCTGTGGCAGAATATATGCTCAACACCTCATCGGAGCTCGCCGTCTCCAGCATCGAGCGGATCAGGACGGTCTCCTTTGCTCTGGGCTTCGACATGGACAACGCAGCCTTAAGAGACAGGTTCAACTCAGTGCTGCGGGACATGAAGAGTGACGGGACGCTTTCAGCCTTACAGATAAAGTACCTTCAGAATCCCGGCACAAAAGAGTGGGGCCCGGTGACCACCGATTATTTTGAGGGTGCAGAGACACTGATAGTGGCTGTGACGGGGGATTTGCCGCCCATCGACTTCGTGGCTGAGGACGGCAGACCTCTGGGGTTCAACGCGGCTGTTCTGGCGGATATCGGGCGCCGTCTCCGTATGAACATTGAATTGCTGGATATCGATGCGGGAGCGCGGCAGGCTGCGCTGGTGTCAGGGAGAGCGGACGTGGTGTTCTGGTACCTTGTTGTCCGGGACGTGGAGGAGCAGGTGGATGTCCCGGATAATGTTCTGCTCTCCGAGCCCTATTATGACTGGGATAAATTTATGTATATCAGGAAAAAAGAAAAATAGAAGCATGCGAAGGAATCAGCGCAAAGCAGAGCGGGGGCCATGGGGCCGCCCGCTCTTTTTTCAGGTTCAGGACAGCGACTGCCTCAGAACCTCCGCCGCTGCGCTGATGGCCTCCTGAAGCCTGGCCTGGGTCTGTTCAGGAGTTTCACAGAGGGGGCCGCGCCCCTGGGTGCAGCAGGGGGAGCCGCCGCCCCTGGCGCCGCTTATTTCCAGAGCACGGTGAAACGCTCCCCTTACGTCGATGGCCTTGTCCTCCCGGTGGCAGCCGAAGATCAGGGAGATGCCCTGAGGATCCGCCCCGGCCAGCAGTGCCGCAGCGCCGCGCTGCTGCGTCAGGGCGTGAAAAAGCCGCTTCACCTCGTCGGGCCCGGCGCCGGCCAGAATGTGCGGGACCAAAACGAACTCCCCGACAGGCTCCGCGTCCCGCAGCAGCCTCTCCGCGAGGGAGGCCGCCGCCTGGTCCAGAAGCTCTCCGTTCCGCGAGGTCAGCTCCCGGATCTCTTCCTTCAGGTGCAGAACACGCTGAAACATCCCGTCGGGGCCGCAGGTCAGCTCAAGCTGCACCTTCCGTGCCCCGCGGCACACCACATCAAGCCAGCGGTATGCCGCCCGGCCGCATCTCAGATGGACACGCGTGCCGCCCTTGTGGTTCTCTGTTGCAGTCACCTTGATGATGCCCGTCTCGCCGGTGTTCTTCACGTGCAGGCCGCAGCAGGGGACGTAGTCGATATTGCCCACCTTGACGATGCGGATGGGTTCAGAGGTTTTCGGCGGCAGTTTTCTGGCGTGGAGCTTCACCTCTTCAAAGTCGGGGTAGAGGATCTCAACGGGGATATTCTGCCACACAGCCTCGTTGGCCTCTTCCTCCGCCTGACGGACAGTTTCCTCGTCCACAGGGGTGTTGTCAAAGTCCATGGAGACGTCGTCGCCCTCAATTCTCATCCGCGACGTGCGAAGCTCAAAACGGCTGAAAAGGACGGCCGCCAGAAGATGCTGGCCAAGGTGCTGCTGCATCAGCTCAAAACGGCGGTTCCAGTCGATGACCCCGTGAACGGCGCCCTCCGTGATTGGCCCATCGAGGAGGTGGACAATCTCCTCCCCCTCCTCGAAAACGTCCAACACGTTCCGCCCGCCCAGCGTCCCTTTATCGCAGGGCTGGCCGCCCCCGCCGGGGTAGAAGAGCGTCCGGTCCAGGATGACCCGGACGCCCTCCTTTCCCTCCTCATGCCGCAGTACCGCCGCGTCGAACTCCGTCCGGTACAGGTCTTCGTAGTACAGTTTCTGCGTCATAGCACCGCCCCTACGCCGACAGCGACAGCAGGTTGCGGTAGATGGGGTAGGGCCAGATATCCGCCGCGATGGTCAGCTCCGCCGCGTCGCAACGCGCGCGTATCGTGTCCATGTGGGGGATGATCGTTCCCGTCAGGAAGTCCGCTCGCTCATGAGCGGACATGCCGGCCAGTTTGCCCTTGAGCTCGTACAGCCGGTTCGCGTCCTTAATGAGCGCGGCCTTGGCGCAGCCTAAACCCTTCATGTAGTCCTTCCAGACTGCTCCCTCCGAGAACTCCATCCCGTCCAGCGCGGAGAGGGACTTCTTCTCCAGAATGAGCTGCTTCGACAGCGCGGGCAGGACCCCCTCCCACAGCATATCGTAGAGCACCGCCGCCTCCACCTCCAGACTTGTGGCGAAGGACTCCATGCGGATGTCGTGAAGGTTCTCCAGCTCGTGCGCACGGTAGACCCCCAGCTCCTCCAGCATGGCCTTGTTCTCCGGCTTTAGCAGCAGATCGATCTTTCCAGGGATGGTCTCTGCCTCGATGAGCCCGCGGCGTTTCGCTTCCTTGTGCCACTCCGGGGTGTAGGCGTCTCCCTCAAAGAGGATATTGCTGCCCTGCTTGAAGGCCTCCTTCACCGCGTCCAACGCCACGTCCATCGGGTCCTTGCCGTTCACGCTCCGGTCCTCGATCATGCGGGTGAGCTGGTCCACGCCCCAGGCCCACAGCGAGGCGAACATCGTCACCGGCAGGGCGATGGACTGGGACGAGCCAGGCGCGCGGAACTCAAACTTGTCTCCGGTGAAGGCAACGGGCGAGGTGCGGTTGCGGTCGCTGGCGTCGGGGGTGATGGAGGGCAGCTTCGCCAGCCCCAGATCCATCGCGCCCTTTTCCGGCAAGGACACATCCGCCTGGTCCAGACGCCGCAGCAGGTCCGTCAGAGCGGAGCCCAGGTAGACGCTGATAATGGAGGGCGGGGCCTCATGCCCACCGAGGCGGAACAGGTTGCCTGCGTTGGCGGTGGAGGCCTGAAGCAGGCTGTGGAACTTCGACACGCCCAGCACCACCGCGGACAGGAACGTCAGGAAGATAACGTTGCGCCGCTGGTTGTTGGAGGGCTTGAGGAGGTTGCGGCCCTCGCTGTCCATCAGGGAGATGTTCGTGTGCTTGCCGCTGCCGTTCATGCCGTCAAAGGGCTTCTCGTGGAACAGCAGGCGCAGGTCGTGCTGACGGGCAAGCCGTCTCATGGTCTCCATCAATATCTGGTTCTGGTCGCAGGCGGTGTTGGCGTCGGAGAACAGGTGGGCGAACTCAAACTGGCAGCGGGCCACCTCGTTGTGGCGTGCCAGGACGGAGATCCCCAGGCGCGCCAGGTCCCGCTCCACGTCCTCCATATAGCTCAGCACTCGCGCCGGGATGGCCCCAAAATAGTGGTGGTCAAGCCGCTGGTCCTTGGCGGGCTGGGCGCCGATCAGCGTGCGGCCACAGAAGCGGATGTCCGGCCGGAGCTGTGCCCGTGGCCTGTCCAGCAAGAAGTATTCCTGCTCTGCGCCAACCGTCATGCGGACATTCCTCACTCCCCGCTGGCCAAAGAGCTTCAACAGCTTCAGCGAGCGGCTCTCCAGCGCGTCGATGGCACGGAGCAGAGGCGTCTTGAGGTCCAGAGGCGTGCCGTCGAAGGAAAGGAACACCGAGGGGATGCAGAGCGTCCCGCCCTTGGGGCTCTTCACGATGAAAGCGGGGCTGCTGATGTCCCATGCGCTGTAGCCGCGGGCCTCGAACGTGGAGCGCGTGCCCGCTGACGGGAACGACGAGGCATCCGGCTCCCCCTGAACAAGGTCTTTTCCGCGGAACACGTCAATGGGCGCGCCCTCCGGCCCCTGCATGGTGAAGGCCTGGTGCTTCTCGGCCGTGAGCTCCGTCTGAGGCTGGAACCAGTGGGCCCAATGCGTTGCCCCCTGAGCGATGGCCCATTCCTTCATCGCCAGGGCCACCGCGTCCGCCGCCGCCGGGTCGAGCTTCTGGCGCCCCTCCATCGCGGCTACGACCTGCTCGTAAACATCCGGATTGAGTTTTTCCCTCATCTCCCGGCGGTCAAACACCATTGAGCCGAATATTTCCTTTACTGCTGGATACTCACGTGAAACACTCATGTCTTCCCCTCCTCAATTATAAGCAAATAAAAAT
>JAILIX010000073.1 GCA_024695065.1 Fretibacterium sp.
GACGGCTCCGAAAGGACAGCTTCCGGCTCTGAAACAGGGGGCTCCTCCTCTGAGGCAGGTTCATCTGCAGCGGGGATGGACTCTTCTGCCGCAGCTTCGGACTCCGTGATGGGCTCCTCTGCAGACGGCTCCGAAAGGACAGCCTCCGGCGCTGAAACAGGAGGCTCCTCCTCTGAGGCAGGTTCTTCCGCAGCGGGGATGGACTCTTCAGCCGCAACTTCGGAGTCTGTGATTGGCTCCTTTGCAGACGGCTCCGAAAGGACAGCCTTCGGCTCTAAAACAGGAGGCTCCTCCTCTGAGGCAGGTCCTTCCGCAGCGGGGATGGACTCTTCAGCCGCAACTTCGGACTCCGTGATGGGCTCCTCTGCAGACGGCTCCGAAAGGACAGTTTCCGGCTCTGAGCCATGAGGCTCCTCCTCTGAGGCAGGTTCTTCTGCAGCGGGGATGGACTCTTCAGCCGCAGCTTCGGACTCCGTGATGGGCTCCTTTGCAGACGGCTCCGAAAGGACAGCCTTCGGCTCTGGGATAGAATCTTCCGCCTCCTGCTCCGATTCCCCTGTCCCGGCTGAAAGTTGCTCCCCCACGCCAGAGGGTTCTTCCGCAGCCACAGATTCCTTTTCCTCAGCGTTGACTTCTGGAGTGGCCTCAGTCTGTCCAGAGGGAAGCTCCTCCACAAGAAGTTCAGGCGACGTTTTTTTCTCTGACCGTCCCTTCTTGCGGCTGGAGGCCTCAGAATGTGAATCCTTCCCCTCAATGGACTGTTTCTGCCTGGACTTTTTAGGCTGCTCCCCATCGCTTTTGGGCACTTCAGGGTGCAGTCCTTCATCAGCAGGCTGCATAGCCTCTAATTCTGCGTTTTCCGCCGTGGGCTGCCCGACGGTGGCTGCAGGTGCACTCATCTTCACAGGAATCATGGGCTGAACTGTGTCCACAGTCTCAACTTCCTGCCGCGCCAGCTTCTGCTCCTTTTCGTCGACGGTCTTCTGAGACGTTCCCTCAACCGTCCTTCTCAGTCTCGGCATGATCCACCCCCATGTCCCCGCCGTCCGGGGAGACGCTTTTTCTAACGGTATTGTCAGTATTATAGCAGATAAGGATTTTACGCGCCCAACGCCTGAGCCATGATCTTATCCAGCCGCCGTGCAAATGAAGCGGGATCCGCAAGCGCCGCTCCCTCCAGAAGGAGCGACTGGTCATAGAGTATCGAGATCAAGTCCACTGTTTGAGGATCCTTATTCTTTGCCATTCCCATGAGCTTCTTAATCAGAGGATGCTCCACATTAAATTCCAGAATTCTCTTCTGCGGCGGCGGCGTTTGCCCCGCTGCCTTCAAAAGTTGTTCCATCTGAAAGGAAAGTCCGTTGGGAGAATCCCGCAGGCATGCCGGAGATTCCGTCAGGGCCAGAGAAGGCCGGACATCCTCCAGCCGCTCAGGCAGGGTTGATAGAGACAGTTCCTTCAACGGGGCAAAGTCAGCTTCCATGTTTTTAAGCCGTGCCTCGGTTTCCTTCTGCTCCTCCTCGCCCTCTGGCGTAACGGAACCTGAGCCTATGTTCAGAAGCTTCGGGAAATCTTCTCCCATCATTGAGACATCCGCAAGGATGACCTCATCCACAGGGTCTGTCATCAGGAGGACTTCATATCCCTTCTTCGTGAACAGCTCCAGTTTCGGAGAGGCTCTCAGAGCTGAGATATCCCGTCCTGTCAGGCAGTATATTCCCTCCTGTCCCGGTTTCATGCGCTCACGATAGGCCGCCAGAGTCGTCCAGCCGCTATTTTCCCCCTCCGCTGTTGTGTGGAACATGGCAAGGTCTAAAATCGTCTTGGCGTGCTCGTGGTCCTGAACGACGCCCTCCTTAAAGATTCGTCCGAAGGCCGCCCAGAACTTCTCGTATGTCTCCCGGTCGGACTCAAGCAGCTTCTTCAGCTCGTTAAAAACTTTGCGCTGTGTACTGCGGCGGATGACGCGGATAATAGGCTCATCCTGAAGGATTTCCCTTGAAATGTTCAGGGAGAGATCATCAGAATCCACCACACCACGAAGGAACCGCATATACTCCGGAATGAGATCATGGCAGTCGTTCATGATGAACACGCGATTGATGTAGAGACTGATGCCCCCTGCCTTGGGGTTCATAAAGAGGTCGAACGGTGCCTCAGAAGGGAGGAAAAGCAAACCCTTAAAGCTGGTTGCCCCCTCCACACTCAGCCGGAAGTGGGCCAGGGGCTCTTTCCAGTCGTGGGTCAGGTGACGATAGAACTCCTGGTACTCCTCCTCCGTGACCTCGCTTTCACTGCGGCACCAGATTGCCTTCTGTGAATTGACCACCTCATCCTGGACAGTCTCCTTGCCATCCTTTTTGCGTGTGACGGACATAACAACAGGCCAGGCGATAAAGTCAGAGTACTGATGGATAATGTCACGGAGCGTCCATTCGTCAGCATAGTCCTTTCCGCCATCAGACACAGGGCGCAGATGAAGCGTGACCGTCGTGCCGCAGTCCCGGGTCGCCTCGGAGAGCGTGTAGACCCCCTCTCCTTCAGAGGTAAAGCGGCAGGCCTCGGAGCTGCCAAGCTTGCGGCTGACGACCTCCACCTTGTCCGCCACCATAAATACGGAGTAAAATCCAACACCGAACTGTCCGATCAGCTGATCCTGATTCTCTTCCTGCTTTATAGCAGCCAGAAACTCCTTTGTTCCGGACTTGGCAATAGTCCCAAGGTATTGAATCATCTCATCACGCGTCATGCCAATGCCATTATCAGAAACGGAGAGCGTTCGCCCTTCCTTATCCCAGGCGATGCGTATCTCCGGAGCGAAGTCTGCCAGCTCGGCGTTGCGAAGACGTTCAATGCGTCGCTTATCCAACGCGTCGGATGCATTGGAAATCAACTCGCGCAAAAAAATATCCCGGTTGGAGTATACCGAGTTGATCATCATCTTCAGAAGCTCGGCAGCCTCCGATTGAAACTCAAATTTTTCCTCAGCCATTTTTATTCAACGGTCCTTTCATTAAGCCGCAACCGTCCCCCATCTAACAGAACAAAGCCGAGGACAGCATTCTGCCCTCGGCGTCCTCTCACCTGACAGACGGCGTTCAGCTCGCCGCCTCTTCTTCCTTTACAGTGACAACCTTCCTGCCACGGTAGTAACCGCATGCGGGGCAGGCGTGATGTGACTGAACTGCCTCTCCGCAATGGGGGCAACTGCTGGTACTGGGAGCCATCAGGGCACCCAGCCAGTGGGCCTTGCGCTGCGCTGTCCGCGCATGCGATGTCTTTCTCTTCGGTGTAGCCATTTCATTTCCTCCTCTAACGTAATAAAACAAAAATCTCCCTGGGCGCGGCTCAGGATTCCTCTGGGGAAAACTGGCGTAAAACCTCAAACCGCGGGTCCAGTTCTTCTCCTTTACAGGAGCAGGGGCCCTCGTTCAGATCAGCGCCACACCGGGGACAAAGCCCCGCGCAGTCCTCCCGGCAGAGGACCTTGGAAGGAAGGAGGAGCAAAAGACTCTCCCACACCTGGGGGGCCACATCCAACGTCCTGCCAAAGAATTCAATCTCCACAGGCATGAAACCGTCGTCAGACGCAAGCTCCGTGTCCTTTCCAAGCTCCAGACCACACGAATAGTAAAGATACATCAAATCGTCCGATATTGCAAGGGTTGTTTCCTTCATACAACGCGCACACGGTGCAACAGCCTTAAAACTGAGGGATAACATCACCGAAAGGAGCGACAGCTCAAGCCACTGTGCCGCCGCCCTGACGCAACATCCCTCAGGCAGCAGGAAACGCTGTCCCTCAAAGTCTACCCCTTCAGGAAATGGGAGCTGCCATGCTTCCTCAATCCTGGTCTCGGTATCATTGCGCGGAGGAAGGGGAAGGATGCAGCGAAAACTATCCGCTCCGTTCAGGAGCTGTTTAGAAGGCAAGACGCTTGGTGTCACGGGCAATCATAAGCTCCTCGTTCGTGGGGATAACCAGGACATGGACACTGGAACCATCCGCACTGATCTCCATTTCCTTGCCCCGCATATCATTCTTCTGAGCGTCAATCTTAATCCCCAGGAATTCCAGGCCATCGCACACCGCAGCACGGGTTGAGGCGCTGTTTTCCCCCACGCCGGCAGTGAAGACCAGGGCATCGATTCCACCCATCGCTGCAGCGTAGGCCCCAATGTACTTCTTTACATCGTAGGTCAGGATATCTTCGGCCAGCTTTGCGCGCTTGTCCCCCTTGCCTGCGGCGGACTCAATGTCGCGAAGGTCGCTGCTGATGCCGGAGACGCCAAGAAGGCCGCTCTTCTTATTAAGAAGGGAGTCAAGCTCCTTCACGTCCAGTTTTTCCGCGTTCGAGATGAAAGGCAGAAGCGCCGGGTCCACATCGCCGCTGCGGGTTCCCATCAGGACACCGGCCAGAGGCGTGAATCCCATCGATGTGTCGATAGACTTGCCGCCGTCCACCGCAGTGATGGAACTGCCGTTGCCCAGGTGGCACGTCACAATCTTAAGCTTTTCGATGGGCTGGCCCAGCATCTCGGCCGCGCGGCGCGAGACAAAAAAGTGGCTCGTGCCGTGGAAACCATAGCGGCGTACCTTGTACTTCTCGTAGTATTCGTAGGGCACGCCATAGATGAAAGCATGGGGCGGCATGGTCTGGTGGAAGGCGGTGTCGAATACGCCAACCTGGGGAACATTGGGCAGCGCGGCGGTGACAGCCTCAATGCCCATGATATTGGCAGGGTTGTGAAGCGGAGCAAGGGGAACGCAGCGCTTGACGGCTTCCATAACCTTATCGTCAAGTTTGACGGACGCGGCAAAATCCTCGCCTCCATGGACGATGCGGTGTCCCACGGCAGAGAGCTCACTGAGGGAGGAGAGGACGCCATGCTGTTTATCGGTCAGTGCGTCAAGAACCAGTTTAATAGCGACCTTGTGATCCGGGATTGGCGTCGGAGTGACGACGGCATCCATGCCCGTCTTGGTGTGTTTAATCTGGGAGCCCTCAATACCAATGCGCTCAACGAGGCCTTTTGCAAGGACGGACTCATTGTCCATGTCGAAAAGCTGATACTTGAGCGAGGAACTGCCGCAGTTGATGACCAAAATCTTCATTACATAATCTACCTGCCCTTCTAAGATTACCCTCCCTGGAAAGGGCCTTGGGCCCACATCCATGGGGTTGTACTCACATGACGTCTCTTATTATAATATAAAATAAAACAACTATGGAGGAATCTCATGTTGGGAAGCGCCGCTCATGCCGTTGCCATCATTGCCGAGTATAATCCGCTGCACAACGGGCACCGCCTCATGATGGAGGCTGTGCGCGCCAGACTGAGAGACGTGCCCTGTGTAATTGTTCTGTCCTCAAATTTCACTCAAAGAGGCGAACCAGCCCTGTGCGACAAGTGGACACGGGCGAAAATGGCCCTTCAGTGCGGGGCGGATTTGGTGCTGGAGCTGCCCTTCCTCTTTGCGTGCTCCGCCGCGCCGGACTTCAGCGCCGGAGCCGTTGACCTCATTGCCCGCACAAACCTCGCGACGCACATCGCCTTTGGAATGGAGGATGCGGCGTACAACACAGAACCCATCCTGGATATTCTGCTCCACGAACCGCTGTCTTTTAAACAACGCCTTCAGAAAGAGCTGAAACATGGAGCCTCCTATCCCAAAGCCATGTCCCTCGCGCTGGAAGATATCCTCCCCGGAAGCGGGGCCTTTGCCTCCTCCCCGAATAACCTTCTGAGCCTATCCTATCTACTGCATATCAGGAAGCGAAATTACCCTTTAATTCCGCTGCATTTCTCCCGCCAAGGCGGAAGCCACGCCGGATTAAAGCTGGGGCCTGCAACAAGCGCCGGAGCCATCCGTGCAGCACTGAACAGGGGCACAAGTCTGGACGATGATAGCCCGCTGACTCCAGTCATGCCTGCATTCTCCCTGTCACTTCTGCGCAAGGCCAGGGATGAAGGGCGTCTTTGCCTCTCGAACCCCAAATTATGGCCTCTGCTTCAGGCTTTTTTTCTCCGGAGCACACCAGAGGAACTTCGCACCGTTGATGGAATGGATGAAGGCATTGAAAATCTTTTCCTGAAGCACTGGCGCGGCGCGGGAAACCTTGATGATTTTGTTGGACGCTGCGTCTCCGCCCGTTACACACAGAGCCATATCCGCCGTCGACTCATTCGGCTTTTGCTGGGGGCAGATCGCTGGACGGCCCAGGCTGTCCGCTGTGTCGGGGTACCTTATGCCCGCGTACTGGGGTTCAACGGGCGTGGGCGGGAGCTTCTCAAGACGCGGAATCTCTCTTCGGAGTTCCCTGTCATCACCCGCCTGTCCGCAGCCAGGGGCCCTGTCGGCAAACTCGTCGCTCAGATGGAGTTCCGCGTCTCTGCCCTCTATGAACTGCTGCTCCCTTATCCCAACCTTCATCATGAAGAGCAGCAGAGGCCAGTGATAGAAGCCGGAAATTCTCTCTAAGCATTATAACGATGATTCAGTCATAGGTTATCGTCCAATCGCAAAAAATCAGAATACATAAACAATAAATAGAACAATATGATGCGGATGCACGGAAAGGAAAGAGGCTGCTTCTTCAAAAGAGGCAGCCTCCTGGTGAAAAAACTTTTTACTTGCCAGCGCCCGACGAGGACATGGCCTCAAGGATATGATAGCGATCCATCTGAAGATGCTTCTTCATGGCCAGAGCCTCCTCGATGGGAATTTCCACAATGCCGCCCTCCTGGGTGCCAATGATGTTGTTCTCTCGCCCTTCAGCAAACGCCCTGACCGAGCAATAGCCCATACGGGTTGCCGTCTCACGGTCCCGTCCGCTGGGCGAACCGCCGCGCTGGATGTGCCCCAGGACTGTGACGCGAGGATCCATACCGATGGAGTCACGAATCATCTCGCCAATCGTAATCGCACTGCTGGCCCCTTCTGCGACAACCACCATGAAATGTGTGATTCCCGCGAGACGTGAGTTCTGGATGCGGACAATCACGTCGTTCTGAAAGTCAAGCTCCCGCTCCGGCACCAAAACGGACGTCGCACCTACCGCAATGCCGACATAGAGCGCAAGAAAGCCCGCATTTCTTCCCATGACCTCCACAACGGAGCAACGCTCGTGGGACTGCATGGTGTCACGCAGCTTATCAATGCACTCAATAGCGGTATTGCAGGCCGTGTCAAAACCAATGGTGTAGTTTGTACAGCCGATATCGTTGTCAATCGTGGCAGGAATCCCCATGACGGGAATGCCCAGCCTGGAGAGCTCCAGAGCTCCCCTGAACGTACCGTCACCGCCAATGGCTACAATCCCATCCAAACCCAGCATTTTACAGGTGGAGACAGCCTTCTCTCTCCCCTTTTCCGTCATGAATTCCTCACTCCGCGCCGTGTAGAGGATAGTTCCCCCGCGCGACTGAATGTGACGGACATTTTCGCCGTTCAAAGGAATGAAGTCACTGTTAATAAGCCCCTGCCACCCTCTTCGGATGCCTACGCAATCAATGCCGCAGGAGATGGATGTGCGTACAACGGCACGTATCGCCGCATTCATACCGGGAGAGTCGCCCCCGCTCGTCAGCACGCCAATCCGCCTGATTTTCTTTTCCATGATTAGACAGACCCCTTTCTAATCTCCGCCCAGATAGGCTTTCTTGATAGCGGGTGAGGCTAATAATTCCTTCCCTGTCCCCGTAGTTACAATCTTCCCCGTCTCGAGGACGTAGCCGCGGCTGGCAATGGAGAGCGCCATCTGCGCGTTCTGCTCGACAAGGAGAATTGTTGAGCCTTTCTTATGGAGGTTCTCGATAATCTCGAATATCTGTTCCACCAAAATAGGCGCAAGTCCCATTGAGGGTTCGTCCAGCATCAGGAGTTTAGGGCGGCTCATCAGTGCGCGTCCCATTGCCAGCATCTGCTGTTCACCGCCCGACAATGTCCCCGCGACCTGTCGTCGCCGTTCCCTGAGACGCGGAAAGAAGTCATAGACCATCTCAAGATCCTGAGCCACGCCTGACGCACCACGGTTTACCAGAGTATAAGCCCCCATCTCCAGGTTCTCCTGCACTGTCATTTGGAGGAAAATACGCCGCCCCTCAGGGACCTGAGCCAGTCCTCGTTCCACCACCTTATGCGGCGGGGTCTTCGCCAGAGGCTGTCCAAGGAAAGAGACCTTGCCGGTGCGGGGATGCAACAGACAGGAGATGGTGTTCAGCGTGGTGGACTTACCTGCTCCGTTAGCTCCGATGAGCGTCACAATCTCTCCCTCATTAACATCGAAGGATATCCCTTTTACGGCGTGGATGCTGCCATAGTAGACATGAATGTCCTCAACCTTCAAAATAGGTTCAGTCATTTGTCCGGGCCTCCTTCCTCTTGCCAAGATACGCTTCAATGACCGCAGGGTTTGTCTGGATGTCCTCCGGCGTCCCCTTGGCGATGATGTGGCCGAAATTCAACACACAGATCCCCTCACAGACGTTCATAACAAGGTTCATGTCATGTTCAATGAGCACAATTGCAATCTTGAACATGTCGTGAATCCTGCGGATGCTTTCCATTAATTCCACCGTCTCAGATGGATTCATGCCCGCAGCGGGTTCATCCAGCAACAAAAGCGACGGATTTGTTGCCAATGCCCGGACAATCTCCAGCCTGCGCTGCGCTCCATAGGGCAGGGAGCCTGCCCTCACATCCGCCATATCCTGCATATCAAAGATCGAGAGGAGTTTCAGAGCACGCCGGTGTGCGGCCACCTCCTCCTTCCTGTAACGGGGGAGGCGAAGAATCGCGCTCCACATGCTGTACCGCATGTCGTTATTCATGGCCACTTTAACGTTATCCACCACGCTGAGGTTTTTAAACAGACGAATATTCTGGAAGGTACGGGCGATACCGGCGCGGTTGACCTGCGCCGTGCTCATGCTGTGTGTATCCATACCATCCAGAAGGATAGTCCCCGTCGTGGGCTGATAAACTTTAGTCAGCAGGTTGAAGACCGTCGTCTTTCCAGCACCGTTGGGACCAATCAGGCCTGCAATCTCCGTACGCCCAATAGTCAGGTTGAAATCCTCTACCGCCTTCAGGCCGCCGACGGTTACCCCAAGGTTGATGCACTCAAGAATAGGGGCCCTGTTTACATCACGGTCAGGGACCAGTGCCTTGGACGGCAATGGGACAAGCCTTGTCTTAACGGCTGATATCATCTTCTTCCTCCTCCCTGTTGGCAAAGGGGTTGAACCTATCAAAGAATCGCCGTACTGTGAGATTATTGGCGACCAGCATTGCCATAATAAGCACAATGGCGTAAAGCAGCATGCGGTAGTCGGCAAACTGCCGCAATTTTTCCGGCAAGATAGTCAGTGCTGCAGCCGCAACGATGGAGCCCAACATATTCCCCTGCCCGCCCAGTACCACAAATACCAGCACCAGAATGGAAGTATTGAAGTCAAACTTATTGGCGACAATAGTCGAATAATTCATGGCGAAGAGGCACCCCGCCGCCCCAGCCAAAGCAGCCGACGTGACAAAGGCCATCATCTTATACCGCATAATATTAATGCCAATACTCTCGGCAGCGATGCGATCGTCCCTGATAGCCATAAAGGCCCGCCCCCCGCGGCTGTTCACCAGGTTGAAGACAACCGCCAGCGCAATGAGGGTCAGAACAAAGCCCATGGGGAAAGTAGATATCTTCTGAATGCCGCTGATCCCCATCGGTCCACGGATAATCAGTTTACCTCCCTCAAGCAGCCGCGTGTTGTCAACAAGCATGCTGAAGTGCAGTCCCCCGCTGTCGACCCCCAGATAGAAGTTATTGAGGAGACTCTTGATAATCTCCCCAAAGGCCAGCGTCACGATAGCCAGGTAATCTCCCTTCAGGCGAAATACAGGGATACCGATAAGAAATCCCGCGATGGCCGCGAAGACCGCCGCGACAACCATGGCCAATGCCAGACGCACAGGAGCAAAGGGGATGACATTCTGAAGCAGCATCGCAGCCGCCACACCACTGAACGCACCGATGGACATGAAGCCCGCGTGTCCCAGGGAAAGTTCCCCCAGAACTCCCACCACCAGGTTCAGTGAGACGGCCATAACCATATAAGCACAAATGGGAACCAGCATCCCCCGCATGGAAGAGCTGAGTATTTTCGTCGAGCTCATTACCTGAAGAATGACGAAGGCCGCTGTAACCAGCGCATAAGTGATGAAGATACGCCGGGCCTCCACGCGCTTGAGGTTGATCAATCGTTTCATCGTCATGACTTACACCTTCTCCGTCATCTGCACGCCCAGCAGTCCCGCAGGCTTGACCAGAAGTACCACAATCAACACAGCGAACACCACCGCATCGGAGAGCTGGCTGGATATATAGGCTTTGGCGAATATCTCAATGACGCCCAGAAGCAGCCCCCCCAGCAACGCACCAGGAATGGAGCCAATCCCCCCAAAGACAGCCGCTGTAAACGCTTTGATGCCAGGAAGGGAACCCGTCGTGGGCATCAGCATCGGGTAGGCGGAGCAAAGCAGTACCCCGGCGACAGCGGCCAGGCCGGATCCAATAGCAAACGTCATGGAGATGGTGGCGTTGACGTTGATGCCCATGAGCTGGGCCGCCCCCTTATCTTCGGAGCAGGCCCTCATGGCCTTACCCATTCGTGTATTCCCGGTAAACCAGGTCAGGCATAACATGATGACCACACACGTAACAATAGTAATGATTGTTACGTGTGAGATGGAGAGCTGCCCTTCAAAAAGCTTAACTGCCCCACGACCGACAACGGAGGGGAAAACCTTTGGGTTGGAGGACCACATCAGAAGCGCCGTGTTCTGGAGGAAGTAGCTCACACCGATGGCCGTGATAAGCACCGCCAGAGATGGAGCCTGACGCAGAGGCTTGTAGGCCAGTTTCTCCACAATGATACCCAGCAGCGTGCAGACAAACATTGCCAAAGCCACGCCGGCCAGCACCGGCAGTTGAAAGCGGGAAACCGCGTAGAAACAGACGTAAGCGCCCACCATGATAACATCACCGTGGGCGAAGTTCAGCATTTTAGCGATGCCATAGACCATCGTGTAGCCCAGAGCGATGATGGCATAGATACTGCCCAGACTGATGCCGCTGATAAAGAAATTTAAAAGGGTCATAAACACACCTCTAACAATAATTCATCTGTTGGTCAGATGGAGTGCATCCAAAATGCCGGGCATGCCGGCGCTTTCGATGCACTCCAGTGAAAAGGGCAGCGGGGAGGGACGGCCGTCCCTCTCCCCGCCTGTTTTTTCTAAACTAATCGAGCCCGACGTAAGCACCGTTCTTGATAATCATGCCCTTGGGGTCCTTCGTGACCTCGCCGCCCTTACTCCAGGTCATGTTGGAGCCTGTCAGGCCGTTGAAGGTCATGGAGGTGAACTGCTCAATCATCTTGGCACACAGAGTCTCGGCATCCATGTCTGCCGTGGCCTGGGAGTTCTCCAGAGCCTGCTTGTAAGCATAGACGCAGTCATAGCTGTCTGCGGCAAACTGATTGGGCACCTCACCAAAGCGCTTCTTGTACTCCCGCACGAAGTTAATGGTGCGAATATCCTTCGCATCAGCGTTGAACGGGGTCAGAAGTATAACGCCCTCGGCCAGAGACTTGTCGAAGCCCTCCATGGTCAGGATTCCGTCCATGCCATCCACGCCAAACCACTTCGGCGCGTAATCCACAGCAGCCGCCTGCGCCAGGATAAGGGATGCGGGCTGGTAGTACATGGGCAGGAACACAAGCTCAGCACCCTTGTCCTTCGCATCGGTGAGCTGAACAGAGAAATCCGTGTCGTTTCCGTCGGCAAAGGTCATGTCGCTGACGACCTCAAGCCCCAGTTCCTTGGCCTTCGAGATGAAAGTCTCATGGATGCCCGTGGAGTACACGTCATCGTTTTTCCAGATGATGGCAATCTTCTTCCCCAGAGCCTTATCGGAAATGTACTGAGCGGAGGCGGAACCCTGGTTGGGGTCGACAAAGCACATCTGGAACACGTTGTCCTTGCCGGCTGTGACAGCAACGGCGGAGGCAGACGGTGTCAGGGCAAAGATACGGTCCGAGAAATTCTCAGCGGCCGTGGCCTCACAGGGCTTAGAGGTAACGGAACCCATGGAAATCTGCATTCCCCAGTCCTTCAACGCATTGTAGGCATTGACGGCTTTTTCCGCATCATGGGTGTCATCCTCATAGAGAAGCTCAAACTTGACCTTGCTGTCGGAGGCATTGATCTCGTCAACAGCAATCTGCGCGCCGTTCTTGGCCGCATTGCCGTAGATAGCCGCGCCACCCGTCAGCGGGCCCGTCCCCCCCAGTTTGAAGGCGTTAGCACCAAACGCGCAGCCAGCCGTCATAACAAGCGCGGCAGCTGCAACGAAAGCAAAAAATTTCTTCATTCTCAAATCCCCTTCTCAATCAAATTATATTGCTGCGATATCGTCCGTCCTCCGGCGGCCGTCCGGGAACGTCCGACTGTAGCCCAACAGTGAACCCTAAGCCTCACAAATAAAAAGAGCGGCTGTGGAGTCCAGCCGCTTTTCTATCAAAAGTTCTTGGCTTCCTCCGCTCCACTATTCTTTTGGTCCTCGGATAATAACAGCACCCAACGCTAGTGCAAGGCTGCGTACGATGACGAAAAAAATGGACGCCACAAAGAGGGCGTCCATAAGGAAAATGCACGTATAAGAAGCCTCTTTGCAAGAAGCCGGCGTAAACACAGACACAGAACAATTATCCATATGACTCATCATGATGACCCACCGGCCCCCTTTCCTAAACTCTCCGGCATTATAGAGAAACTCCGGCCAAAAGTCAACAAGCACTTTGCTCCCGGCCGGAGTCATGACGTTAATTCGTGTGTCGTAAGATCAGATCTTTCACGCCCAACCTCTTCGTGGACTATCGTGGACTAATCCTTGTCCTTGATGTAAATCTGTCCCTCATCGTTGCCAAAGTGCAGCTGCGTTTCGGAGTCCATGAAAAACCCCATGTCTAAATCCTTTCCCGACTTGTCACGCAACAGATAGATATACACACCTTCATACTCCTCCGAGGGCTCCAGCGTCCCGGACATCTCCAGTGCTCCACTGGCGTAATAAGCATCGAAGTTTCCCTTGCCGTCCATCACAATATAGGCCGTGTCCTTCGCACCGTCAAAACGCCAGGTGCCCTTTGTGGGGGCCAAAAGCCCGGCCATGTCAGGCTCAGAGTCGGAGCCGCTGGATTGTGCCTTGAAGGAAAGGATAACCCAAGTGTCTTTCCCATTCCATTTATAGGGTTTCGCAGCAGCCTCGAAGGTATAGGGACGATCATCCTTATCTTCGCTGTTGTAGAGGTCCCCGGTCATGCGGATGATGGCGCCATCACGCTCCGCCTGCTTTACCTCGGCATAGTACACGGCTTCACCATCCGCACCCTCAAAGTGGTAGAGTCTGCCGTCAAAGTAAAAAGGCTGACCGGGATCCTTAACGCTGACATGCTTCAGCCTGATGCCAAAGTACTTCTTGACAGATTCTGCCACAAACTTTGCGTCGATAACCAGCGAGCCATGCTTGCATCCCTTGGTTGGGCAGGGCTTAATGCGGCTCTTGTAGTTATTGATGTAGTTGTGCATGATGCCGAAGCGAATGAGTTCAGGGTGCGACGGGTTGCCGCCCAGATGCAGGGTGTCGCCGTCCGCGCCTTTCCCGAGGTCAAAGTCGAACAGTCCGACCTCTGTAAAATTACTGAGGAACGTGCTCATCTGCCTGAGCTGCTGCGCCTGAGACGGCTTTGACGCTTTACTCCCCTTCGCGGGCTGAGCCGCGCTCGCCGCAGCAATCAACAATCCAACCATCAGACAAGCCAACAACACCTTAACAAAGAAAAACTTCTTCATTTTCAAAATCCTCCTTTTTGATGCCTGTGCAGGATGCGGATACCCTGCACGGGATTTTTCGCGTCCACTGTTCTCCACTGTTCTTTCATCATGGACTTAACTTCTCCCTCGTCCGACACAGCGAACCGTCTGAATTCAACATTTTACCCGCCGTCTGCAGCCCCATCCATGAGAGACTCAAAGACGGGTTCATGGCCGCTCCAGCTGCACCTCTCATCGGGGTTCACCGCGAATATCCTTCGGATTCAGGAGATGAGCAAACGCGAGTTATTATACTCCTCAAACCTGCAGAAGATCTGGATGTCTCCGCCACACAGCTCATAAGCATGAACGCTGGCGGAGACGATGACAGGCCCCTCACTGCAGCTGCCTTTGTACGCACTGACCTTTGGCTCTTACTGTGTACCGCGAGAAATTCAGCCGGGACTTCAACCGTCCGCGGATGTTGATTATCCGGAGATCTGGCGTTTACTTTTTATTCAGTGCCTCCAGCCCCTTCGCATCTGCGGAGAACCACTCCGGCTCTATGGGGTTAGCTCCGCTGATGTACTGACTGACCCACTTTTCATAGACCGGCGTGTCTACAGGCTCATCATAACCCTTGAACCCCTCTGCCTCAATAAAGAAGACAAAACCGTCTCCATCAGCGTCAATCTTTTTTGGGAAAGGCTTATCATCGAAGTCCCTGGGATAATCCTCCTCACTCCACGCATCAACATGCCCCATAAGCTCGTACTCGCCTGTCCCGGCGTTGTACTTTAATATGCTGAAGGGCCAAAATTCACCAGCCAGTCCCTGATTATGGGAATCGCTGAGTTTTACGCAGCCGTTGTCGAGATATTCAAAAGCAGGAAAACCAAACAGTTCAATCGTAATCTTTTTTGTTTTTTCGTCAAAGCCACAGACGAATTCCTGCATTGAAGCCATTGTTCCCGTTCCGAACTGAATGAGCAATTCCGGCTGACCGTCGCTGTCAACATCGCAAACAGCAAGTTTGTTTTCAGGAAAGTCCGCCGTTATGTCGTCTGCCTCGATATCCTCACCGTTCGGGAACTTATGCTCCTCCACGAAAGCCCGGGCGGCCTTCATATACGCTTCGTGCCGCGCATCCGCCGCCAGAGCCGGAACTGAAAACGCCAGCACTATTACCAAACAAAATACAAACTTCTTCATTTTGCCTCTCCTCTTAAAAAAATTTGAATTTCTTCTCACTTGTCGTCAACCGCAGTTGGCAACGGGGTCGGCGGCATTGCCTGTATTCCCTCAACCAACAGACAGACAGCCCCGTAGTAGAAAACCGCTGCCACAATAGCTCCAAGGATTAACGACACAAAACCTGTCCGCCGTGTCAGTCGCCTCGTGGGAACCCCGTATTTCTCAGCAACACAGCAGGAGAGCGGACTAAAATACGGCCGGTTGATATTCCAGACGCTTCTTATATGCCTTAATCTGGTATACAAGGTATACATGACAAAGGCGCCCACCATGACAGCAGCCGCAATCGGCACGCCTATCAGCCGGACCGATATCAACGCCGCACAAAGCAGACAGTAAAACGCAGTAAAAAGGAACAGACTTCTGCCTGATTTATGTTTTTTTGCGTGATTTTTTTTAAGAAGATCCCGTGTGAGTGCCTTCTTCATGGGTTATTCGTCACTCCTGAAATTCGTTCTCAGGGAGAGTATCGCCCAGGTGTCCTTGTTATTCCATTTGTATGGCTTCGCCGTGGCTTCGAATGTCCAGGGTCTGTCATCTTTATCCTCGGCGTTGTAGAGTTCACCGGCCATGCGGACAATCTTTCCATTCCACTCTGCCTGCTTCACCTCAGCATAGTACACAGCCTCGCCGTCTGCCCCTTCGAAATGATAGAGCTTACCGTCAAAGTGATAGGGCGGGTCGGAGTCATCAACGCTGCGATTCTTCAGGTCGATATCAAAATACTTCCTGACTGAATCCGACACGAACTTCCCTTCGATGGTCAGCGAACCGTACTCGCAGTTTTTCTTCTTACAGGGCTTGATCCGGCTCTTGAAGTTGTTGATATAGTTGTGCCAGATGCCGAAGCGAATCAGGTCAGGGTGAGACGGGTCGCTGCCAAGGTGCAGGGCATCATCATCACCGCTCTTCTCGATATCGAAGTTGAATAGTCCAATTTCAGTAAAGTTGCTGAGAAATGTGCTCATGGATTTGAGCTGCTGCACAGTGAAGCCCTTTGCAGAAGCGGCGTTTGCCGCCACTGCGCACAGCAAAAGCGTCATCGCGCCGACAAGCAGTACCGCAAAAAAATTGCGTTTCATTTCCATACCTCCTGAGTTAATATATGGGACTCATAAGAGCCCCATAGAGTTACTGATCCCCCGTTACTTCTTCGCCAGCGCCTTAAGCCCATTCGCGTCGGCGGAAACCCATTCGGGATTAATGGGATTCGCGTCTCCGATGTATCTGGCAATCCACTTCTCATAAACGGGCGTGTCCACCGGCGTTTCCAGGCCCTTGCCGTTCTTGAAGTTCTTATCGTCGATGTAGTAGACAAAGCCGTCTCCGCTCTTATCAATCTCATCCGGGAAGGGGTTCCCCGCGTCATCCACCGGGAAATCCTCCTTGCCCCAGACCCTGACGAATCCCATCTCATACTCGCCTTTCTTGCGGTTGTAAGCTGCCAGCCAAAACTCATCGCTCAACGTCATAGCATGGCGATCGGCAATCCTGACGCCGCCGTTGTCGAAAAACTCAAAGATGGGAAAGCCCTCAAGCAACACGGTGAGCTTCTTCGCTTTCTCGTCAAAGCCGCAGATGTAACCCATTGCCGCTGCCTTGTGTGTTGTCTCAAAGAGGAGAATCAGCTCCGACTTTCCGTCGCCGTTCACGTCGCAGATTGCTATCCGGTTCCCGGCAAAATCATCCGAGACGTCCTCCGCCAGGATGTCTTCGCCGTCCGGCAGTTTGTGCTTCTCCACAAAGGCCCGCGCTGCCTTCATGTAGGCTGCATGCCTTGCGTCCGACGACGGGGCCGGCTTTGAGCCGCCCTTCAGGCTCCCGCGGATGGCCTTGGCTCGCTCCCTCGTCGCGGCAGCATAAGCCTCGGCGCGGGACATTCCCTCGGCGATCAGCGCCTTCGCCCTTTTGTCGCGTCCACTGGCAAT
>JAILIX010000059.1 GCA_024695065.1 Fretibacterium sp.
TCGCTGATGATGGCAATACCGGCGCTTGCCCCTATCCGGGAGGCGCCGGCCTCAACGGCGGCCATGGCTTCCGCGTAATTATGGATTCCTCCGGCGGCTTTTACCTTCATGGTGTCAGGAATAGATCTGCGCATTAAAGCCACGTCATGGGGGGTGGCGCCGCCCGTTCCAAAGCCGGTCGAGGTCTTGACAAAGTCCGCGCCGGCGCGGGAAGCCGCCTGGCAGGCCAGGACTTTTTCCTCATCCGTCAGGTAGCAGGTTTCAATAATAACCTTGACCAGGGCTCCCTCTGCCGCCTTCACAACTTCCCGGATATCGGATTCCACCAGGTCAATATTTCCATCTTTAAGCGCGCCAATATTAATCACCATATCACATTCCTGAGCTCCATTGGCCACGGCATTTTTAGCTTCAAAGGCTTTGACCGCCGAAGTGTTCGCGCCCAGCGGAAACCCGATAACCGTGCATACCTTCACGTCAGTGCCCCGCAGAAGTTCGGCGGCGCAGGCGACATGACAGGGATTGACACATACGGAGGCAAAGTGATGGGCAGCCGCTTCCCGGCAAAGAACCTGAATCTGTTCTTTGCCGGCAAAAGCCTTGAGCTGAGTGTGATCAATCATCGCCGCAAGTTCGTCTTTTTTCATGAAATCCACCTTCCCGGAATAACTGCAGTCATTGATAAACCGCAGTTATTCTATACTGTTTTTCAAAGATTGACAAGAAATATTCCCATGAGGCTGAGACATCGGTTAAATTGACTTTAATGGCAATTATGTATATAATCTCAGATGATTTCAAGGTATCGTTTTGTGCTGAGGGGAACCTCCCCCCAGAGGGTAAGTGTATATACAAATGGGGGCTGTTTATGAGTTCTGACATCCTCGCAGAGGGCAGATGCTTTATGAGCGTGGACCTGGGGACTTCAAGCGTCCGCGCGTTTATTGCTGATTTTGAGAGCAGAACTTTCTGCTCTGAGGCAGAGGGATATGACGTTTTCATTCCAGAGACGGGTTATGCCGAACAGGCCCCGCAGACATGGTATGAAAAGACGGTGTTGGCGATACACCGCGTGCTGAATAAAACCGGTATTGATCCCCAAAAAATAGCCGCCATCAGTTTTTCCGGGCAAATGCATGGCATGGTGGCGCTGGACGGGAACAGCAGCCCCGTTGCGAATGCCGTGATCTGGATGGATCAGCGTTCCGGTGAGGTGCTGGACGAAATCTATGATATCGTCGGAGAAAAAGAAATCCTGGAAAATACACAGAACCGCATTGCCGCGGGATTCATGATAGCCACGCTCTATTGGTTCAAAACCCGCCGCCCGCAGATTTATGACAAAATCCAATCTGTAATGATGCCAAAAGATTATATTAAATACCGCCTTTGCGGCGCTGTGACCACGGATTACTCCGACGCGGCGGGCAGTCTGGCCTTTGACAACCGCCGGCTGCGCTGGGCTTCTCCTGTCATCAAAAAGCTGGGCATTCATGAGGAGCTTCTGCCGGAGTGCGGGCCCTCCACTCAGGAGGTGGGGCATATTACTGCTGAGGCTGCGCGGGAAACGGGGCTTTGGGAGGGCACAAAGGTGATCAACGGCGGCGGGGATTCTTTCATGCAGGCCGTGGGGAACGGCATAGTGAACGAGGGAGTGTTCGCTTCCAATATCGGCACAGCCGGACAGATATCCGCGACCGTGCGCCGTCCGATATTCGATGCTCAGGGGCGTATGAGCACGTTTGCCCATGTTGTCCCGGGCTGCTGGCACCTGATGGGGGCATGTCTGAACGGCGGCGTCGCGTTGAAGTGGATAACCAGACAGATACTGGGCGAGGAGGACTACGAGGCGGCAAACCTTGCGGCGGCGCAGCGTCCGGCCGGCTGCAATGGCCTGTTCTTTTTGCCGTATCTGGCCGGCGAGCGGACGCCGCACATGGACCCGAAAGCAAGAGGGGTCTTTCTTGGGCTGACCCTGAACCACAATCGCGCGGATATGGAGCGTGCGGTCATGGAGGGGGTGGCTTTCGCGCTGAAGGACTGCCTGTCTTTGCTGACAGAGACAGGCGCGCGGTGCGACAGGATTATCGCGGCCGGCGGCGGGGCGCGGAGCAGCCTGTGGCTGCAGATACAGGCCGATATCTTTGAGCGCGACGTTTACCGCAGCGCCTCCAGAGAGCAGGCGTGTCTTGGCGCGGCAATCACGGCGGCGGTAGGGGCGGGGGAATTTAAGGATTTCGATGAGGCCTGCGCCAGGTGTGTGGACGCTCCGGCCACGGTGTTCCGCCCCAACCCGGAGAACGCAGCCGTCTACCGAAAAGCTTATCCTGTATTTCAGGACATCTATCGGCAGAATCGTGGAATCTTCGCCGCGATTGACTCCATGGTCCGCAATGGATAAGGGGACTGAAAGGGAAGTGGATTGAAGAGGAAAGGGGATTGAAGAGGAAAGAGGATTGAAAGGGCGAAACGCCCTTATCAATAATATCTTTTTAAGGAGGAGAACCTCATGAAGAAGATTCTCGCGTTTGTATTGGCCGTACTGATGGCGTTGTCCGGATGCGCTTACGCCGCCGGTGACGGGAAATGGCACCTCGGCATCCTGATTCACTCCATGGATAACGAGTTCTGGGCACAGGAAGCCAACGGCGGCAAACTGTTTGCCGATTCCAAAGACGACGTGGAGTATCAGGTGCTCACCACCGACGGGGATGACAACAGGGAGATTCAGGCCATTCGTGACTTCATCGCCCAGTACGGCGACCACGCTATCTTTGTGACCGACCCCGCGTCCAGGGCGAATACCGCCAACGTCGTTGAGGTCTGCGAGGAGGCGGGCTGCAAGGTCGCTATCCTCTGGCACCACGCCGACGGTCTTGAGCCGAAGGATTGGAAGAGCTTCGTGGTCCATATGTCCCCCGATGACATCGTCGCCGGATACAACACCGCCAAGACGCTGTTCGAGAAAATGGGCGGCAAGGGCAAGGTCTGCGCTCTGTACGGCGTTCAGGGTGAGGACTCCGCCGCTAACCGTTATGCGGGCTTCCAGAAAGCTCTGGCTGAGTATCCGAACATCAAAATGGTGGACATGCAGGTCGCTTCCTGGTCGCAGGATCAGGCCATGACCTTCACCCAGACGTGGCTGTCCGCTCACAGCGACATCGACGCGATATGGTCCGCCAACGATACCATGGCTCTTGGCGCTATCGAGGCTCTTAAGCTGGAAGGCAGGAACGGCAAGGTGCTTGTCTGCGGATGCGACGGCATAGCCGCTGCTTACGAGGCCATTGAGGCCGGCGATCTGGCCTGCACCATCGCCAACAACGGCTACCTGCTGATGGGCTACGGCGCCTCCTACGCCTATCAGGCCGCCAGGGGCGCAACTTTCGACAAGCCGGTTATCAAGACCCAGGCTGTGCTGGTGACCCCGGAGAACGTCAAGGACTGCAAGGCGATGTTCATCGACGGCATGCCGAAGTATGACTACGACAATCTGGCTTTCTGTGTGCTGTCCGATTACGCGACCTTCGCGGATGCCGAGAAGAAATAAAAAAACAATAGTTCTGGCGGCTCACCCTTTGGCTTGCACAGGGTGAGCCGCTGTTGTTGAGACAAAAAATAAGCCGTGCCGCGGCAGAAACGTCCTCTCTGTGAACAGGGACGTTTCTGCTTGCGGAGGGGGAGAAATAACATCCATGAAAACATTTGACAGGCAGGCTATGACGGTTGCGGAGGAATTCGTCTCCAAAGTGGAGCGCGAAGCCAGAAGCAGCCTGATACGAGTTTACGCGCCAATGATTTTGCTGGTTGTGATGACCATCGGTTTTTCCATTTACGACAGTCATTTTTTCTCGATGAAGAATCTTTCCAACATTCTCGGTCAGATGGCTGTGCCTCTGACCCTGGCCACAGGGTTGACCTTTGTGCTTCTGATCGGCAGAATCGACCTCTCCGTGGAGGGCGTCATGGGGCTTGTGGGGTCGGCCATTGCTCTGTTGGTGGTTAATTCAAGAAACTCAAACGACTGGGGGATCTGGGGAGTCATTGTCCCCATCATTGCCGGTTTGCTGTTTGGTCTGATCACCGGTATCCTCCATGTCAGGCTGCGTATCGCCACATTTATTATCACTTACGCAACGGGAACGATTGCAGCCGGTATCGCGGTGCTTTTGTATCACAGCCAGCCCGCGACGGCGAAGGCGCAGTGGATCATCGACGCTTCCCGGACAACGTTCCTGAATATTCCCCTGATTACATGGATTGCCGTCGCGTTTTTTGCCGTATGCTGTGTGATTCTGAATTACACCGCTTTTGGCCGCGCGGTATATGCTATCGGTGATAATGAGGCCGCGGCCCGCGCCTCCGGCATCAACGTCAGCAAAGTTACAATTCAGGTGTTCGTTCTGTCCAGTTTTGCCGCAAGCCTGGCGGGGGTTCTCGCGCTGATCCGGCTGAAGCTGGGGCAGGTCTCACTGGGAACGGATCAGATGTTCCCCTGCATCACGGCGCTTGTGGTGGGGGGCACGTCGCTTGCCGGCGGAAAAGGCGGAATGCTGCAGACCATGGTCGGCACTCTGATATATATGGAGCTTTTGAATTTCCTGACAATTATACAGGTTCCCGCGGACTATAAAAAGGCCATCCTTGGCGTCATCATCATTGTCGCAGTCGTGCTGACTCTGACACGCGGCCGCAAGACCATCGCTAAGTAAGGGAGGCGCTGAGGCGTGAATCAGGAAATTCTGTTCACCACGGAAAATATCGGAAAAACCTACGGCGTGAACACGGTGCTTCAGGGCATCAACGTTGAGATCAGGCGCGGCGAGATCGTGGGGCTGATTGGCGAGAACGGGGCCGGCAAATCAACGCTTTTAAAAATTATCGCCGGCGTGGAACAGCCCACGGTGGGGACAATGGAAATGAACGGAAAGCCCTTCAGCCCCGCTTCAATGCTGGACGCCAACCGCCAGGGCATAGGCATGGTGTTTCAGGAGCAGTCCCTGATAAGCAACCTGACGGTGGCTCAGAACATTTACCTGGGCCGTGAAAGGGATTTTTCCTCGTTTGGCCTTATAAACTGGAGCAGGATGAACGCGCGCGCCAGAGAGGCCCTGAATAAAATGGGGCTGAAGGATATTTCGCCAAAAGCCAGAGTGCGTGACCTTGACTTCGCCATGCGTCAGATGGTGGAAATAACCAAAGTCCTTGATATCGTCTCGGAGACTGCAAACAACCGCGCGCTTATCCTCCTGGACGAACCGACAACGGTGTTGTCCGATGCGGAGATGGCGGTGCTGTTTGAGAAGGTTCGCCAGATGAAGGAGAAGGGAAATTCGGTCATTTTTATTTCCCACCGTCTGCAGGAGGTTTTGCAGATCACCGACAGGATATATGTGTTTAAGGACGGGCGTCAGACCGCCGAAGTGAGGACGGAGGGGGCCGACGAGTATATATTGTATGAGAAGATGGTTGGCCGGGAAACCAATGGAGAATATTATGTTTCCGCGCGTCAGACCGTGCCGGGGGCCGACGTGGTGCTTGAGGTGGAAAATATGAGCCTGTTCGGCTCATTCAGGAACGTGTCCTTTAAGCTGCATAAGGGCGAGGTGCTGGGGCTTTGCGGCGTGGAGGGGTCCGGCAAAGAGGACGTCTGCGGCGTTATAAGCGGCGACCTTGCCAGCACCAGCGGCGAACTGAAGGTGCGCGGCAAAAGGGTAAAGTTTGCCTCACCGGGCGACGCGCGCAGGGCCGGCATTATTTCCGTGCCGCGTGACCGCCGTGACGAGGGGATAATCGGGATCCTGCCCATATCAGAGAACATTTCGGTCTCCAATTATGAAAAGAATGCTGCTCATGGTCTGATCTCCAACCGCCGGCAGGACCGCAACGCCAGAGAATGGGTCAGGAGCCTGTCCATAAAATGCGCCGGTGTGGCTCAGCGTGTCTCGAACCTGTCGGGAGGCAACGCGCAAAAGGTAATTTTCGCCCGCGTCCTGGACAGCGAGTGCCCCATATTGATTCTTGACCATCCCACGCGCGGCGTAGATCTTGGAGCTAAGGGGGATATTTACGCGCTGATCCGTGATATCACCGAAAAAGGGTTCTCCGTCCTGCTGATGGGAGATACGCTTGATGAGTGTCTCGGGGTGTCCAGCAGAGTTATCGTCATGAAAGACGGGCTCGTCTGCGGCGAATTCGACTGCCCGGCCGACAATAAGCCGGACCAGGTCGATGTTGTCAAACTGATGCTGTAAAGGAGGGGAACGCCATGCAGAATACCAAGACCGGCGATTTCCGGAACGTCCCCGAAGGGGAGTCGTGGCGGAGTTTCCTGTACCGGAATATATATATTTTCAGCGCGGTGCTGGTTGTATCGGTGTTTTATATTATTAATCCGAGTTTTTTGTCCCTGTATTCCATACAAAACATCACCCGCGAGATGGCGCCGCTGCTGCCGATGGCATGCGGCATAGGCTTTGTGCTGTACACCGGGTGCATTGACCTCTCCATCGGCGCGGTGGCCTCCGCTGCGTGTGTGATCACCGGCCTGAATGTCGCGGACGTCGGTCACTGGATTATCCCGATGATGCTGGCCTTTGGGGTGCTGATCGGCATTGTTAACGGTTCGCTGGTTTCAAGGATTAAACTGCCGTCATTCATAGTTACCCTGTGCGCGCAGAGCGTGTACCGCGCCGCCGCGATCGTGCTGTCCGGGGGCGGGTCCCAGAACATTGCCCTGAAACAGCGCTATCTGGTCAACTGGATGTCCGCTATCGTTTTTGGCCTTCCGCTGATGTTCTGGATTTCTTTGGGTATTGTCCTGGCCTGCCTCATCATTGAGCGCAACACGAAGCTGGGCAAGTCCATATTTGCCATAGGCGCCAATGAAAAAGCCGCGCGTCTGGCCGGCGTTGATACGGTCAGGACCAAGACCATGGCTTTCATGTTGTGTGCCGTGGGGGCGGCTATCGGCGGAGTGATGTATGCCTATAAATTAAAATCCAGCGTGCCGGCCATAGGGGACGACAAATTCATGATGGCGATATCCTCAGTGGCCCTTGGAGGCACGCTCTTCTCCGGAGGCCGCGGAAGTGCCCTGCGCACATTGGTGGGAGTAATCACCGTAATTTCCATCTCCTCCGGCATGAACATGGCCGGCGTCGATCCGTTATGGAACAACGTCGTGTTCGGTATCGTGCTGATCGTCGCTGTCGCAATCAACAGCGAGAAGGGTATCCGTGACCTGATTATCAAATAGCTCAGGTGAATTAAACAGCTCAGGTGAATATTGATTATGGAAAAAGAAACAGAAAAAGCAATGAAAAAGAATTCGCGTAAAATCCGCGCAACGCTTCTGCGCCTGCTGAAACGGAAAAAAGGGGGACATCTGGGCGGCTCCATGTCCATTGTGGAAACGCTGTCCACCCTGTACACAAAGCATATGCACTTCAATCCGTCAAAGCCGGACGATCCCGACCGTGATTATCTGGTGTTGTCCAAGGGACACGCCGGGCCGGGCCTGTACTCGGCGTTGTCCGTGTTTGGTTTCTTCCCGGAGGAGGACATCAGCACGATGAACGAGGGCGGATCGCGTTTCCCATCTCACCCCGACCGTCTCAAAACCCCGGGCGTGGACGCCACGACGGGTTCGCTGGGACAGGGTATTTCCGTTGCGGCCGGACTGGGAATGGCGCTCAGGCTGGAA
>JAILIX010000064.1 GCA_024695065.1 Fretibacterium sp.
TGGAAGGTGACGCTGCCCTTCTCGGTGTATTTGACGGCGTTGGTGAGGATATTGGTGATCACCTGCTTGATGCGCACATCGTCGCCGTGGAGCCGTTGGGGGATATTCTCATCGAAGTCAGGCCTGAGCAGCAGTTCCTTGTGGTCTGCCCTTGTCCGGATCATGTTGACAAGATCGTTGATCAGGGTTGACAGGTCATAGTCGGCTGGGACAATTTTCATCTTCCCCGCCTCAATCTTTGAGAAGTCGAGAATGTCGTTGATGAGGCCCAGCAGGGTGTTGCCCGCTGTGCGGATGCCCTCGGAATACTCAATCACGCTGGTCTCATTGCTTTCCCGCAGAACCATCTCGTTCAGGCCCAGCACGGCGTTGATGGGGGTGCGGATTTCGTGGGACATGTTGGAGAGGAACGAGGACTTGGCCTCGTTCGCCGCGGTGGCACGTTCTGCCTTTTCTCTGAGCTGTTGTGCGAGACGGGTCCTTCTGTTGAAGCGGATCATGATGAAGAGCAGCACGGAGAAGACCAGGAATGAGGCGAGGATTGTAAAAACGAGGATGTCGTTTAACTGGACGAAGTCGGCCGTCGCATCGAACACGGAGATGCAGCACCAGTGTTCTGCCAGCGGAGCTGTGTTGACAATGTAAGCCGCGCGGCCGAACCGGAGGGAAAAAACTCTTTTGCCGGATGAGCGCAGGGCGTTGACAATAGCGTTGCCCAGCGAGCCCTGGTCGGCCATATAGTTTTTGCCCACTTCCGATTTTCTGGAATGGGCGATGACATGATATTTTCTGTCGAGGACAATCTCAATGGAACCGCTCTGCAGGGAAAGCTCCTCCGTGATGGTCTGAAGGGGCCTCAGTGAGAAGTCTAACGCGGCGACGCTCCTTTTGTCGCAGAGCCTTTTGGCAAACGAGATCGTGGTAGTGTTTGTCTGCAGGTCAAGATACGGGTCCACGACGGTGACCTGTCCGCGGCTTGCATGGGCGTCGATGTACCAGGGACGGTCCTCGGGCACAAAATCGGCGTCGGGGACCCATCCCGTCCCGTCAAGATACTCGCCGTTGAAGAGGCCGTAGGATCCTGTGGCGTTTCCCAGCGTAATATTGGCGACGGAAGCGGACTGGCTCACAAGGAAATCCTTTATCTCGGACTGAGACCTTTTTTCGCGGAGCATGGCATCAAGCGTGTGGCACGCCATTTCCAGGGTATCACGGCCATAGGCAAGGTAGCTTTTGATTTGTTCCGCCGCTGTTGTGGCAATGAGTTCGCTGGTTTTTTCGATTCTCAGCCTTGTTTCGGAATGCAGCATGAGATAATAGGCGAAAATAACGCCCAGAAAGAACAGGAGGATAAGCCCAAACATCAACATGCTCTGCAGATCGGATCCGCTGATTTTCCTTTTATCCGTCATCATCTTCCGTCGTTTTCCCTTCAAGGAAATTTACCTTGTCATGAGTATATCTTTCTTTATAATATCGCTCCCGGTCGAAACCGCGTATCCCGGCGCGGCAATGTCCTGTGTCGAGGTCAGGGTTCACAGCAGCCTCGCGGATGGAAAAAGGGAATCCTGCGCACCCCCGCCCTCTGAACGGGGGTGCATCAGCAGACAAAGAGCTACTCCAGCACAGCGCCCCTGTCGGCGGAGCTGACCAGCTTCGCGTAGCGCGCCAGATAGCCCGTTTTAACCTTTGGCTCCGGGCAGACCCACTCCGCACGGCGGCGGGCCAGCTCCTCGTCAGAGACCTTCAGTTCAATTCTGCAGGCCGGAATATCAATGGTGATGATGTCCCCCTCCCTGACCAGCGCGATGTTCCCGCCGGAGGCCGCCTCCGGGCTGACGTGCCCGATGGACGCGCCCCGCGTTGCGCCGGAAAAGCGGCCGTCGGTGATGAGGGCCACGCTCTCTCCCAGACCCATGCCGCAGATGGCCGAGGTGGGGTTCAGCATCTCCCGCATGCCGGGACCGCCCTTCGGCCCCTCGTAGCGGATGACCACCACGTCGCCGGATTTAATCTTTTTGCTGTAAATCGCAGCGATGGCATCGTCCTCGGAGTTGAACACCCGCGCCGGGCCTTCGTGAACCATCATCTCCGGCGCGACGGCTGAGCGCTTCACCACGCAGCCGTCCGGGGCCAGGTTGCCGCGGAGAACCGCGATGCCGCCATTTTCCGAGAAGGGCTTTTCAATGGGCCGGATAATCTCCGGGTCCAGGTTCTCCACGTCCTCAAGGTTCTCCGCGACGGTCTTCCCCGTGACGGTGAGCAGCGATGTGTCCAGCAGCCCCTTCTTTGTCAGCTCCTTCATCACGGCACAGACGCCGCCGGCGCGGTCCAGGTCCTCCATGAACGTGTCGCCCGCCGGCGCCAGGTGGCAAAGGTTCGGTGTGCGCGTGCTGATGGCGTTTGCCCCGTCCAGATCGAGCGTTACCCCGGCTTCCCTGGCAATGGCGGGCAGGTGCAGCATGGTGTTGGTGGAGCAGCCCAGGGCCATGTCCACGGTCTCGGCGTTTTTGAAGGCCGCCCTCGTCATGATGTCCCGGGGACGGATATTCTTCCCGACAAGCTCCATGATCTTCATGCCCGTGTGCTTGGCCAGGCGGATGCGGGCGGAGTAGGGGGCGGGGATGGTCCCGTTGCCGCGCAGGGCCATGCCGATGGCCTCCGTCAGGCAGTTCATGGAGTTGGCCGTGTACATTCCGGAGCAGGAGCCGCAGCTGGGGCAGGCGTTCTCGGTATAGTCCTCCACGCCCGCCTCGGTCAGGGTTCCGGCATGATAGGCCCCCACGGCCTCGAACATATGGCTGAGGCACGTCCGCCGCCCGTCCTTCAGGTGTCCGGCCAGCATGGGGCCCCCGGCGCAGAAGATCGCGGGGATATTCACCCGTGCGGCTGCCATCAGCAGGCCCGGCACATTCTTGTCGCAGTTGGGGACCATCACCAGGCCGTCGAACTGATGAGCCAGAGCCATGGTCTCCGTGGAGTCGGCGATGAGCTCCCGCGAGATCAGGGAGTACTTCATGCCGATGTGCCCCATGGCGATGCCGTCGCACACGGCGATAGCCGGGAACAGGATGGGCGTCCCCCCGGCGCTCCTTATCCCGTCACAGACGGCCCGGGCAATACGGTCCAGGTGCATGTGTCCGGGCACAATCTCGCTGAAGGAGCTGACAACGCCTATTATCGGACGCTCAATCTCCTCCTTCGTCAAACCCAGCGCGTAAAGAAGGCTCAAATTGGGGGCGCGGTCCACGCCCTTCTTGATGTTATCGGAAAGCATCAGGACACCTCTCAGTCAGATAAAGATATCGAAGATATCAAGGCTATAGTATATCAGATGAAGAAGATCTGTCCCTGCCGCTGAAAGTGAGGAATGATTGAAATCTCCGTCTGAAAAGGGTATAATTTCAGCTAAAGTGTCATAAAATCCCCAAAGGAGGAGTTTCGCGTATGAAGAAGTTTTTGGTTGCTGCAACGGCGCTTGTTTTGAGCGTGGCTCTGTGCTCGGGGGCTTTTGCCGCGAGCTTTGAGCTGAAGGTCTCCACCACCCAGACGGAGACCTCCATGATTTACGCCGGGCTCAAGGCCGCGGCGGATGAGATTCTGCTGAAGACGGGCGGAGATGTTAAGGTCTCCATCTACCCGTCGTCCCAGCTGGGCGGCGAGGAGGACATGATTGACCAGGCCATCGCCGGCATCGGCATCGCCGTGCTGACGGATGCGGGCCGTCTGTCCAACTATGTTCGGGACATCGGCATCTTCAACATGGCCTACTTCGTGGACAACTACGACGACGGGTTGAAGGTCATGGCCACCGACACGTTCAAAAAGTGGACGAACGAGCTGGTGGATCAGGGCATCCGCATCCTGTGCTTCACCTACTACGACGGGGCGCGCTCCTTCATGCAGAACAAGGAGATCAACACCCCTGCGGAGCTGAAGGGCGTTGTCACCCGCACGCCGGGCGCTGCTCCCTACAACGCCTCCATCAAGGCCATGGGCGCCACTCCGTACAACATCGCCTGGAGCGAGGTTTACAACGCCATCCAGACCAAGATGATCGACGCCTGCGAGGTGCAGTACACCTCCGCCGTGTCCTCCCACCTCTATGAGGTCTGCAAGTTCGTCAGCAAGACGGAGCACATCAACCTCTTCAACACCGTCATCTGCGGCGAGGCGTGGTTCAGGAAGCTGCCGGACGACTATAAGAAGATCGTCCTCGATGCCTTCTACAACAACGGCGTGGCCAACGCCCGTTCCATCGAGGCCGCTCAGGCGGACATGGAAAAGACCCTCGCTGATAACGGCATGACCATCACGAAGGTGGACAAGGGGCTCTTTAAGGACGCCGCCAGGGCTGCCTACGAGGAGCTGGGCTGGACAGCCCTCCGCGAGGCTATCTACAAGGAAGCGGGAATCTAGGGGCAGAGTTTTTTATCCCCTTAACTTTGTCTGGGGGCTCATGAAGCCCCCAGACTTTTTATCAGGCTTGCCTCTGGAGCGATTATCAGATATGAAAAAACTCTATGAAAAATTTTGTGCGCTGGAGCAGTGGACGGCCCTGCTGCTTCTGGCGGGGATTACAATTCTGGTCTTCATCGCGGCGCTGACCCGCACCTGCGGCTACCCCATCAACTGGGCTCAGGACACCGCGCTGGTGATGTTCGCGTGGATGTGCTTTTTGGGCGGCGACATCGCCATCCGCACCACAGGCCTCATCGGTGTGGATCTCTTTGCCAAAATGTTTCCCGGACCTGTCCAGAAGTTTCTGGATATCCTGTTTAAAATCCTCATTCTGGTTTTCCTGGCGGTGCTGGTTGTCTACGGCTACCAGTACGTGGTGGGTTACGCGCGGCGCATGATCACCACGCTGAATATCTCCTACGCATGGGTGACGTCCTGCGTGCCGGTGGGCGCGGCGCTGATGTTCGTCAACACGGCGATCAACCTGGTGAAATCCATCCGGACTCCCGCTGAAAAGTGGGCTGCTTCGGGGGGTCCAGAGGAGCAGCGCCCCTCTGAGCTTCAAAGTGGGAGTGAAAAATAATGGGAACCGCGATTGGAATTTTCCTCGTCCTGCTCCTGCTGGGAATGCCGGTGGCCTTTGCCATAGGGATTTCCGGTTTCTCGTTCTTCATCATGCAGGGGCTGCCCATGAGTATTCTGGTACAGAAGTCTATCTCAACGACCCAGAGCTTCACCATGCTGGCCATCCCGCTGTTCATTCTGGCGGGCAACCTGATGAACGCCACGGGCATCACGCGGCGGCTCATGCGGCTGGCCGGAGTGCTGACGGGCCATATGTGGGGCAACATCGGCCAGGTCTCCTGCGTGCTGTCCACGCTCATGGGCGGGGTCTCCGGCTCTGCTGTGGCGGATGCGGCCATGGAGACGCGCATATTGGGCCCGGAGATGACGCGCCTTGGGTACGCCAAAGGCTGGGCCGCGGCGATCAACGGCCTCTCCGGCCTCATCGTGGCGACCATCCCTCCCTCGATGGGGCTCATCATCTACGGCACGGTGGGGGAGGTCTCCATTGGCCGTCTGTTCATGGCGGGCTGGGTGCCGGGGCTTTTGATGATGGCGCTTCTGATGATCGCCACAAGCTGGTCGGCACGGCGGCTGGGCTACAAACCGGAGCACGAACGCCCCGCCTCGGCGGCTGAGATTGGACGGGAGCTGCTGTCCTCCATCTGGGCGCTGCTTTTCCCCGTTCTGCTGATTGTGCTTATCCGCTTCGGCATCATGAGCCCGTCGGAATCCGGAGCCTTTGCCTGCGCCTACGCGCTGTTCGTGGGGACGGTGATCTACCGCGAGCTGACCTGGCCTGTGCTCATCCAGACGCTGAAGGACTCCGTGAAGGACATCACGGTCATCACGATTATCCTGTGTTTCTCCGGGGTGTTCGGCTACGGTGTGGTGTACGATGACCTGACGACGGCCATCGCGACGGCACTGGTGTCGCTCACGAGCAACTCGACGGTGCTGCTGTTCCTGGTGGTGCTGTTCCTTTTGATGTGCGGCTGCTTCATGGAGACGACGGTCATTGCGCTGATCTTAACGCCCATTCTGCTGCCGGTCATGGAGCGGGTGGGGGTGGACCCGGTGGTATTCGGAATGATTATGATGACGACGGTGACCTTTGGGGTCATGACGCCGCCGGTGGGCACAGGGCTTTACGCCGTCAGCGACATCATGGGCTGTCCCATTCAGGAGACCGTGCGCTACGGCTGGCCGTTCTACGTGGCGGTCGTCTTTGTCGTGGTCTTCATGGTGTTCTTCCCTCAGGCAGTGCTGTGGCTGCCTAATCTGGTTTACGGCGTCGCGATGTGATGCCCCGCCTGCCGGACGGGAGATATCCGCAGCGGGGTTATCCGTTCAGCAAAAGGGGGCCGGTATCGGCCCCCGCTTTTTATTTCGCCTCAATGCTGTCTTTACTTATCCTCGTCGGAGAGGTCCAGAATGCCCTCCTCAATCTCCGTGCCCTCCTCCGGCACGCCGGGGGAGGCGGTGTTCTCCTCGTCGGATTCGGTGTCATCGGAGGAGGCCGTGTTGGGCATGAACCCCAGGCCTTTGCCGACTTCCGCCATGATCTCCCTGATAATTTCCTCCTGGAGGGAGGGGTTTTCAGACAGAATTTTTGCCACGGCATCTTTGCCCTGCCCCAGGGTCTCGCCCTTGTAGGCCAGCCATGAACCGCGCTTGCGGATAACGTTGCAGTCGATGCCCATATCCACCACTGACATCCCCATCGGGATCCCCTGTCCGTAGATCAGGCTGGTGTGAGCCGAACGGAAGGGGGGCGCGAGCTTGTTCTTCACCACTTTGAGGAAGAGTTCGTGCCCGATGGTGACATCGCCCTTGTCAATCTTTTTGCCGCGTTTCACTTCCAGCCGCACGGACGAGTAGAACTTCAGCGCCCGGCCGCCTGTGGTGGTCTCCGTGGGGCCGGAGTTGTACCCCGAAGAGATGAATGCGCGGAGCTGGTTGATGAACATGACGAGACAGTGGGTCTTGGAGACGATAGAAGTGAGCCGCCGCAGGCCGTAGGACATCATGCGGGCCTGGAGCCCCAGCTGACTCTCTCCAATATTCCCCTCGATCTCCGCCTTGGGGGTCAGGGCCGCCACGGAGTCCACCACCACGATATCCACGGCTCCGCTCCGGACCAGAGTGTCAAGGACGTAAAGCGCCTGTTCGCCGCTGTCCGGCTGAGACACGTAGAGTGCCTCAACGTTCACGCCGACGTTTGCCGCCAGGTGCGGGTCCAGCGCGTGCTCCGCGTCGATGAAGGCCGCCACGCCGCCCGCCTTCTGGACCTCAGCAATGGCGCAGAGGGCGATGGTCGTCTTGCCCGTCCCCTCCGGCCCGAATATCTCCACGATACGCCCCCGGGGATAGCCCCCAATGCCCAGGGCCACATCCAGAGGCAGAACGCCGCTGGGGATGACCTGGACATTGGACTTCGCGGTCTCTCCAAGGCGCATGATGGCGCCGTCGCCATACTTGCTCCGGATTTCATCTATCGCGTCCTCAAGAACCTGATCGCGGGTCTTTTGGGTGCTGCCGCTGCTCTTCTTTGCCAATGAACTCACTTCCTTTGCTGATGTAACAGGGGGGGAGAAGTCCCTGTTCCCCTGAACTTCCACCCGAAAATGACCTCACTTCACTGATGGAATCTGCTGTTTCACGCCGTCCCGTATCGCACGCAGCAGGCCCTCCAGGGCGGAATCCACCGCCTGGCGCCGAACCTCGCCGCGGGACCCGGAGAAATGACGGACAAAGGCTGTGCTCCTCACGCTTTCCCCGCGGAGAGCCACACCAAACCACACGGTCCCCACCGGGACCTCGTCCGTCCCCCCGTCAGGCCCTGCCAGTCCCGTCACGGAAACGGCGGCATCCGCCTCAAGGAGCTGCCGCGCCCCTTCGGCCAGGGCAAGGGCGCACTCCCGGCTCACGGGGCCGGGGCCGTCCAGAACCGGCTGCGGAACACCCAGAAGCTTATGTTTCATCTCGTTGCAGTAGACGATGACCCCGCCCCTGAACACCTCCGAGCTGCCCGGCATGTCCGTGAGCGCTGCCCCCACCATTCCGGCGGTGCAGGATTCCGCGCAGCACAGCGTCAGCCCGGCTGTCCTCGCCGCTTCAAAAACCTCCTCTGCCAGACTCATCCCTTCACCGCCCCGGTGAACCCCGCCAGCAGGCTGTTGAGCCAGCCGGCGTGGAAGAGGAAGGCGTTCAGCGCCTGGAGGATGAGGTTCGCTATCAGGCCTCCGGCGATGTCGTCCGCCATGATGCCCCAGCCGCCGGGCAGCTTTTCCATCCGGCAGATGGGGAAGGGCTTGAGGATGTCCAGCACGCGGAACAGAAGGAACCCGCCCAAAAGAAAGGACCGGGGCAGAAACAGCACGGAGAGCCACATCCCCACCACCTCGTCGATGATGACGCAGCCGGGGTCCTTCCTGTTGAGGATGCGCTCCGCCTCGTCAGAGGCCCACACACCCACAGCCGTCACAGCAAGGATAACCCACAGGGGGACGGGAAAGAACCAGCTCACGGCGCAGGCCGCCGCGGAGCCCAGGGTCCCCGGCATGAACGGGAAAAAGCCCAGTCCGCCCACTGTTGCGATATATACGGACAACGGATATTCAGTTTTCATTGCTCTCCCCC
>JAILIX010000068.1 GCA_024695065.1 Fretibacterium sp.
TCCCACCGGCGGCATCCCCCGATTTATCTCCCGATCCCAGGTGAGCCTCTACGAAGGATTTGCTTTCATCCCTGCTTTGATTGGCATGTTTGCTGTCGCCGAGGTCATAGCGGGCGTTGAACGGATTGTGCGTGGTGAAGAGCTGCATATCGTTTCCAGCGAGAGGATTACCCGTGTCCTTCCAGATGGCAAAACCATCAGGAAGATATGGCCCAATATCCTGTCCGGAGCTCTGATCGGCACATTTGTCGGTGCTATCCCCGGTGCGGGAGGCGATATTGCGGTCTTTGTGAGTTACGGCGCAAACAAGAGTTTTTCCCGCCATCCCGAAAAGTGGGGCACCGGTATTCCCAACGGTGTGGCGGCGACGGAATCGGCGAACAACGGATGCTCGGGCGGCGCTATGATTCCGCTTCTGGCTCTGGGCGTGCCGGGCGATGCGGTGACGGCGGTTTTGCTCGGCGCATTCATAATGAAGGGCATTCAGCCCGGTCCCATGATGTACATATCCGAGATCCCCACGGTTTACGGAGTGTTTGCCGCACTGATGCTTGCCAATCTGGCCATGCTGGTGCTGGGCTGTGCGTGCGTGCGTTTCTTTACAAAGATTGTCTCGGTGGAAAAGACAATCCTCTATCCTATCATACTGGTTATCTCGCTGCTGGGCGCGTTCTCCATCAACAAGAACGTCTTTGATCTTGGAGTTTGTGTGGGCTTCGGCATTTTCGGCTGGCTGATGAACAAATACGAGTTCCCGCTTTCTCCCATCCTGCTGACCCTGATTCTTGGGCCTATGTGCGAACAGAACTTTGTTCGATACATGAACCTCAATCATGGTGACTTTACCCAGATTTTCCATTCCCCCATTGCCATGGTGTTCCTTGGGCTCGCGATACTCTCCATACTCTACTCCATGTGGAATCAGAACAAGATCAACAAGGCTGCGGAAGCGGAGTGCGCGTAGGTACAGAGGAAATTTCAGGCGGAACAGATCGTGTAAGAGTCAAAGACGCTATCCCTCCGGATAGCGTCTTTTTCTGTAGCCGTGAGGAATAACGCGTCGGGACACGGAGCGCAGCGTGCGTCTGGGACTAGAGGGTCCCCTCCTCCGCCAAAAGCGACACGGCGTAAAGAGGCAGATTGAGCAGCCAGCCCTGCCGCTCATAGTCTGCCATGGAGGTCCTGACGGACAGGGAGGGGCTGTACATTTCCTGATAGACCTTCAGGCTCTTTGCCCTGAGATTTGTCTCGGCCTTCACCTCAATGGGCAGGACGTCCTCCCCGCGCTGCGTAATGAAGTCCACCTCGGCGCTGCCCCTCTCCCGCGTCCAGTAGAAAAGCGGCATCCCGGCGGCCACAAGCTGGGTGCAGACATACTGTTCCGTCAGAGCCCCCTTGAACTCTGTAAAGACATGGGAGCCGTTAAGCAGCGTCCCCGGCGTGAGGCCAGACAGGGCGGCCAGCAATCCCACGTCCAGCAGGTAGAGCTTAAAGGCCCTGGCGTCCTCGTAAACGCGGAGCGGCAGGCCGGGCTTTGACACGCGGCTCACCCGGTGAATCAGGCCGCAGTCCGAGAGCCACAGGAGCGCCATTTCGTAATCTTTAGCTCTTGCTCCCCCGCGCAGCTGGCCATAGACAAATTTGCGGTTCTCCTTCGCAAGCTGCGCCGGGATGCCCTGCCAAAGCATACGCAGCCGCGGGACCTCGCGCGACGGCGCGTGCTTTGAGAAATCCATCTCAAAGGCTAAAAGTATTCTTCTCTGGATTTCGCGCGCCTCCGCGTAATCCCTGTTGGCCGCGAAACAGGCTGCTGCCTCGGGCATCCCCCCAACGAAGCAGTATTGCTTCAGGCACTCGATAAACTCCTGCCGGAAGCTCTTCATCAGCTCAAAGTCCCGTGTCTCCAGCAGCTCAAGAAGATTTCCCTTTCCTGCGGCTCCGAGGAACTCGCGGAACGTCAGGGGATGAAGCGGCAGAAAGTCCACTTTTCCAACGGGGAAGGAGGTCCCCTCGTGCAGGGCTACTCCCAGCAGCGACCCGGCCGCCACAATGTGATACTGAGGCATACGTTCGCAGAAATACTTCAGCGACGACAGAGCCCCTGGCGCCTCCTGGATCTCGTCGAGAATGATGAGCGTGTTGTCCGGGGCGATTTTCCCGCCGGAAGCCAGTTCCAGCCCCCTGATGATGCGCTCCGGTTCTATATCCTGCTCGAACAGGGCCCTTATGGTGGCATCCGCGTCAAGGGCTGCGTAAATAGTTCGCTCGTAGCAGGTCCGGCCAAACTCCTGCATCAGCCATGTCTTGCCCACCTGTCGGGCTCCCCGCAGGATGAGGGGCTTTCTGTTTCTCTCAAATTTCCACTTCCGCAGCTTTTCAAACGCTTCCCGTTTCATTCCGCGCCCTCCGTTACACTTTTACAAATGATTTTATGTCAAACTTTACATTTTTACAAACGAGTTTGTGTGCCCCCATGGTCTCAATGGGACTGTTCCGGCCGGGCGTGATTTTGATATTTAGCCCCCCCTTACTATCTTTTGGAGTAGGTACTGGTACTGGCGCTGGGCTTGAAGTCTTACCTGGAGTTTGCTTAAGCAAATCAGAAGTACCGTGGGAGCTCTCCGCTAAAACCGGCATGGAAGCGGAGTTTTTGCGGGAGTTCAAAGCGAAGCCCCGGCGACGCACAGGATGCGCAAGTGCCGGCGGCGGCGGTTGTAACGCTGGGCTGGGTACGGGGGCACTGACAGCAGTCACAGACAGCAGGCGGCAAAAAACTCGGGGGCTCATTTTGGGGCTCCCGCATCGTTTAAAGATAGCTTTTCCCGTTTTCATGTGATATATTAGTCTCACAGAAAAACCACCGGCTCCGTGAGGAGCATAACAAAGGGAGGAATTGTTATGAGCGAAAAGCAACACACGGTACTTGGCAACGTTCCGATTCTGGATACCATCAACAAGATACCAGGCGGCATTATGGTCGTCCCGCTGTTTTTGGGTGTCGTTGTGAACTCGCTGTTCCCTGATTTTCTTCAAATCGGCAGTTTCACAACCGCCCTCTTCAAGAATGGAGCCAACGCACTGATTGCAACCCTGTTCTTCTGTTCCGGCGCGCAGATTCAGTTCAAGAGCGCGGGGCAGTCCCTTTACAAAGGACTTGTCCTGAACACCAGCAAGGTTCTTTTCGGCGTTTCCCTCGGCGTGCT
Organism: Fretibacterium sp.; assembly: GCA_024695065.1. Taxonomy (GTDB): domain Bacteria; phylum Synergistota; class Synergistia; order Synergistales; family Aminobacteriaceae; genus JAFUYV01. The sequence continues at coordinate 3,204 of JAILIX010000068.1, forward strand.
CCTGGCCAAGGTGGGCGGCCCGGGAGCTGTCTTTCTCGGCATGACTCCTCTTGCACTGATCGGCTGTATGTCCAACTCCAACGGCGGCCTTTATACAGCTCTTGCCACCAAATACGGCACCAAGACCGACGTCGGCGCCGTTGCCATCATTTCCTCCAACGACGGTCCCTTCTACGAAATGCTGTTCATGGGGCTGACCGGCGTGGCCACTATTCCGCTCATGACCCTGTTTGCCTGCATCTTCCCCATTATCGTGGGCATGATTCTGGGCAATCTGGATAACAAGCTCCGCGATATGCTGAAGCCCGGAATGATGATTTCCATCTTCCTCTTCTCCTTCCCGCTGGGCGCTGGCATGAATTTCAACACCCTCATCACCGCCGGGATACCTGGCATTCTTCTCGGTCTCCTCACCGTCCTCTGGACTGGTATTCCTTCCTACTTCATCTATAAGCTCCTGGTCAGGAAGGAGAACAGAAGAAGCTGCGCCGTCGGCGCTGCAATTGGCACATCCGCCGGCAACTCTGTCGCGACTCCCGCAGCAATCGCAGCCGTTGACGCGACGTGGGAGCCCTATGCCGCGGCCGCAACCGCACAGTGCGCCGCTTCCGTCATTGTGACCGCCCTTGTCACTCCGTTCGTCGTTAACGCTCTTTACAAGTATGAGGAAAAGAAGGGTCTGATCAACTATGATCTTCCCCTTGCCTCTGAGGACACGGGCGACGGGGAATCCGCAGATTAAAAAACTCACAGGCTTTTAACGATAACTGAGGCTGCTGTTCACCCCAACGGCAGCCTTAGTTTTTCTTTTTACGCGAGGATTCTTCTAATTTAGAGAAGTTGGAGGATGATTAAGATGCAGCTGTCATTTCCCTATGGAAGAGATTTCGTAAATTTTGAGATTGACGATGAACGCGTACAGGGCGTTCTGGTTTCCAATCTTCATCATTATGTTGCGAAAAAGGACCCGCTTTCCCTGGTGGAGGATGCTCTTGAGAATCCCATTGAAAGCCCCAGGCTTTCTGAACTGGCAAAGGGGAAAGAGAAGGTCGTTTTGATTGCTTCCGACCATACAAGGCCGGTTCCCAGCAAGGTCATTGTCCCCCCTATGCTTCGTGAGATCCGCAGGGGAAATCCGGACGCGGATATCACACTTCTGATCAGCACCGGATGCCATCGGGGCACCACAAAAGAGGAACTGATCAACAAGTTTGGTGAGGAGATTGTGGCCCATGAGAAAATCGTTGTTCATGACTGCGACAAATCCCCGCTTGTCCATATCGGGACTCTGCCCAGCGGGGGCGATCTGATTATCAATCAGCTGGTTGTGGATGCGGACCTTGTCTGTGCCGAGGGGTTCATTGAGCCGCATTTCTTTGCTGGTTTTTCCGGCGCGAGGAAGTCCATTCTCCCCGGCATCGCGTCCAGAACAACCGTCATGGCAAACCACTGCTCCGAGTTCATCGCGGATCCGCACTCAAGGACAGGTCTGCTCTCCGGCAACCCGATTCACAAGGACATGGTGTGGGCGGCGAGGAAGGCAAAGCTGGCTTTCATCTGCAATGTTGTCATCAACGCGGAGAAGGAGGCAATTTTTGCCGTCGCGGGCGACATGGAGAAGGCACATGAGGCCGGTTGCGAGTTCCTTTCCTCCCTCTGCAGGGTAAAGGCAAAACCCGCGGACATCGTAATCACCACCAACGGCGGCTATCCGCTGGACCAGAACATTTATCAGGCGGTCAAGGGCATGACGGCGGCGGAGGCCACCGTAAAGCCCGGCGGAGTTATCATCATGATGGCAAAAAGCAACGATGGTCACGGCGGAGAGCACTTCTACCATCAAATGGCGGACGAACCCGATATTGAAAAGACGCTGGCTCTCTTCCTATCCCGGGGAAGGAACGAGACCGTTCCAGATCAGTGGCAGACGCAGATTTTTATCCGGGTTCTTCAGAGAGCCTCCGTGGTCTATATTTCGGACGCTCCGGATGAGATGGTCAAGGGACTGCATATGACCCCGGCACATTCCATTGAAGAAGCGATGAGGATTGCGGAAGGGATTGTCGGTGGGAAGAATTCAACAGTCACAGCTATCCCTGACGGCGTATCCGTTATGGTCATTGAGTAAGCAAAATCATTCATCAGCTCAAGCCCTTCGGAAGTCCTTCCAAAGGAAGCCGGGGGGCTGTTGATTTGTATGGGGGGAAAAGATGCAGAGTTTTATTCAGGAGGTAGTGGAGGGATATATCTTTTTCCTGTTCTTCGCCGGCCTGCTCCTCTTCAGCCTGGTCCGCCAGGGCGTCAAAAGCAAAAAGAAGGCCAGAGCGGTTTTAATCCTCACGATTTTCTCAGCTGTCATCTGGGTGGTGTATTATCTCATTTTTACATCGCGCCTTCCTGTCAGCATGGCCTTTATTGTCCCCACGGTCCTTCTTGCGGCCGCGGTGGTGTTCCGCCGTGTCATTCTGCCCTTCCAGGGACACTGTCAGAACTGCGGCAGAAGGCTCAGCATCACGGAGTTCCTTTCCTGTGATGAGCATCTTTGCGCCGCCTGCTATGAGGCCAGGCATCCGGAATCCATCAAAATCCCAGGAGAGGAACTGATCCGGCGGGAGAACGAGGAGAAGAAAAAAGCCTGGATCGGGTGGAAGCCCGGCCGGGAATTTGTCATCGCGTTCGCCTTCGACAGCGGCCAGGGAAACGTGCTGCTGATTGACCATATCAATATGTCCGGCAAGCCCGGCAAGTATTCCGGTGTGATTGGGGAGATAAAAGCCGGGGAAGAAGGGAGCGCCATAGCCGCAGGGACGCTCCAAAAAGAGACGGGACTGACGTGCGATGCGCCGGAATATATGGGAAGGCTGAATTTTGCCATGGCGGATATGAATATACGTTTCCATGTCTATGTTGCAAGGGAGTTCTCCGGAGAACAAACCCGCAAAGCGGGGTCCCTGCCGCAGGGGAACGGGCAGAAGGCTGCAATCTGGATGCCCTTAAAGAAGCTGAAGTACGATCAGATGAGCATGGATTATCCTTTGTGGCTGCCCAGAGTGCTCAGGGGACAGCGTGTGGAATATTACGCGAAGTGCAATGCGGAGGGAAAAGTGTATGAGGATATCCTGTGTCTGGACGTTGAGCTTTAACTCCGGAATGGGCGGCATCGCTCATTGTCTGTCCACGCTGGGAACCCCGCTTTGTGGGCCGGCAGGAAGCCCGCTTTGTGGGCCGCTGGGAAGACCACTCTGTGGGCCGCTGGGAAGCCCGCTCTGCGGGGCGGTTTGCCGGGACAGGTATCATTATCCCTCATCAGAGTGCTATAATTAATTTTTGCCGACAGGGAGCCCGCTTTGCGGGGCGCTGGGAAACCCGCTCTGCGGGCCGCTGGGAAACCCGCTCTGCGGGATTGAAATTTCGTTCGGGAAGGCATGAAGGTCTCATGAGCTTACATCTGCGTCAAGACCGGAAGGGAGCCCACTTTGCGGGCCGCTGGGGAGCCCGCTTTGCGGGGCAGGTGGATATGCTGCACGGATCCCTGCTGGACAAGATTCTGCTGTTTGCCCTTCCACTGGCGGCAAGCACGATTCTTCAGCAGCTTTTTAATTCAGCGGACGTGGCCGTTGTGGGCCGGTTCGACAGCCGGCAGGCTCTGGCTGCGGTGGGGAGCAACGGCCCTGCAATCAATCTGCTGGTCAATTTGTTTGTGGGCGTCTCCCTCGGGACGAATGTCGTCATTGCTCATTACATCGGACAGAATGAGCGGCAGAAAATACGCGACGCTGTGCATACTTCTATTTCCCTGGCCCTTATCAGCGGTTTCTTTCTGCTGGCATGGGGACTGGTGATGGCGCGTCCGCTCCTGAGGCTCATGGACACACCGGAGGACGTGATGGAGCTCTCCGTGCTCTACCTGAGGATTTACTTTCTGGGGATGCCGTTTATCATGCTCTTCAACTTTGGATCCGCCATCCTGCGCAGCCGGGGGGACAGCCAGCGCCCTCTGTGGTGTCTGGCCGTTTCCGGGGTAATCAACGTTATTCTCAATCTCATCCTTGTTATTGTCTTTCGGCTCAGCGTGGCCGGGGTAGGCATTGCGACTGTCATTGCCAATGCCGTCAGCGCGTCCATGGTGATACGCTTCCTCATGACGGCGGACGACCCCTTCCGCTTTTACCCCCGTCAGCTCCTTAAATCCGAAAACCGGGAACACGCTCTGCGCATGCTGCGCATTGGTATCCCCACAGGAATGCAGGGGGTAGTGTTCTCCATCTCCAACATCTGTATTCAGGCGGCCATCAACGGCTTTGGCTCCGCGGCGTCCGCAGGCTCGGCCACGGCGCTCAACTTTGAATTTATCGCTTATTACATCATCAACGCCTTCACTCAGGCGGCCGTGACCTTCACCAGCCAGAATTACGGCGCGGGAAATGTGGAAAGGTGCAGGCGCGTTTTCAGGCTCAGTCTGTGGAGCGGACTTCTCATCACGGGGACGGTCTGCGCCGCGTTTCTCTTCTGGCAGCATCCCCTGTTAAGCCTCTATACGCTGGACCCCGGGGTCATCGCTTTCGCGGAGGTCCGGATGTTTCACGCCGTGGCCTTCGTCTGGCTGTGCAGCACCTACGAGGTCAGCGGCGGCGCCCTGCGCGGGATGGGATATTCCATGCTGCCCACAACGCTCACGTTGCTGGGCTGCTGCGCGTTCCGTCTGGTGTGGGTTTATGGCGTCATCTGGGGTATGAACGGCAGCTTTGCCCTGCTGATGGACACCTACCCCATCACCTGGACCATCACAGGCACAGCCACACTCATCGCCTACTTCCGTATTCGCCGGAGGGCCTTCGCCCTCTTTGATAAGGAGAAGGAGGCAGTCTCGCCACAGCCCTGACGCAGGGCGGAACTGAAAAACCTCTCCCGGTACGTCCTCAGCCGCGCTCCCGGCCAGGCACAGGGAGATTATTCCAACAGCCGCGCAATGGCAGAAGCCGCCCTGCTCAGCTCGGCACAGCCGCTGTGGCTTCCCTCACGGACAGTGGTGTTGAGGCAGAGGTCATAGTTCAGCCGGTCGCCCCAGGTCTGCCCCGTGTAGAACTCGTAATACTTCGCGCGGTTTTTGTCGATTTCGTTGATGCGCCGTTTCAGCTCCTTGTCTGTCATCGTCTCCCCATTATCCAGACGGCCGGCATCCTCGCCCCGCTCCCGGCAGCGGGCAATCCGGCTCTCCATGTCCGCGTAAACAAAGATGCGCAGCGGCCTCTGCTCCCTCAGAATATAGTCCGCACAACGGCCAACGATAACGCAGTCTGATTTCTGCGCCATCTCCCGAATGATGCGGTGCTGTTCCTGATAGACGGCCTGCCCCTGATCCCACACGGGATTGAGCATGGGGTAAAAGCTGCGCCCCACATGAATAGGAAATGCCACAATGGGACGGTGTTCCACAATCTGATGGACGTAATCCTCCGACAGGGAGGTCCGCTTCGCGATTTCCGAGACGATCTCACGATCATAGTAGGCCGCATTTATCATCTCCGCAAGGCGACGTCCCAGTTCGCGTCCCCCGCTCCCAAACTCGCGTCCGATTGTGATAATTCTGTTCATTCACTCATGCCTCCCTCTTCCGGATATTGTGCGGTTATCATACCTTAAACGTTCAGGGTTTGCAAAGGCAGAAATCAGGGTATTTACAAGAAACTTTAATATATGATAACATTCAGGCAGGTCTGGCTAACGTCATGAACAGTCATCGTTAAATAAGGAGAGCGAATGTTATGAAGAACGTGAGCTTTGATTATTCCCATGCCTCCGCATTTGTGGCCGCTCATGAAGTGGAGAGCATGAAGTTCTCCACCGTGAACGCGGCGGAGAGACTGAAGTCCCGCAAGGGCGATGGCAGCGACTTTCTGGGTTGGATTGACCTGCCCGTGAACTATGACAAACAGGAATTTGCCCGCATCAAGTCCGCGGCCAGGCGTATTCAGGAGGACTCCGACGTGTTGCTGGTGATTGGCATCGGCGGATCGTACCTTGGGGCGCGCGCAGCCATAGACTTCCTCCGGGGCAGTTTCTACAACGACATGAGCAGGGAAGCCCGCAAGGCTCCGCAGATTTACTACGTCGGCAACAGCATGAACGGCACCTACATTGAGGAGGTCATCGGTCTCCTGGAGGGCAAAGATTTTTCCATCAATGTCATCTCCAAATCCGGCACCACAACGGAGAGCGCCATCGCTTTCCGCGTGTTCCAGGAACTTCTCATTAAGAAATACGGCAGGGAAGGCGCGGCAAAGCGTGTTTACTCCACCACGGACAAGGCCCGCGGGGCGCTGAAGAGCCTTTCAGACGAGGCTGGCTATGAGTGCTTCGTCATTCCGGACGACGTGGGCGGACGGTTCTCCGTGCTGACGGCCGTCGGTCTGCTGCCTATCGCGGTGAGCGGCGCGGATATCGATAAACTGATGGAGGGAGCGGCCGCCTTCCGTGAAATCGCGCTGAACAGGAGTTTTGAGGAGAATCCCGCGCTCCAGTACGCGGCGCTGCGGAACATCCTGTCCCGCAAGGGCAAGAGCGTGGAGGTCCTCGCAAACTATGAGCCCTCCATGCACTACATCTCAGAATGGTGGAAGCAGCTCTACGGCGAGAGCGAGGGCAAGGATCAGAAGGGCATCATGCCGGCGTCCGTGGACCTGACCACCGACCTGCACTCCATGGGACAGTTTATTCAGGACGGCAGCCGCCTGATGTTTGAAACCGTTCTCAGCCTTGAGGAGCCCAGGCGGGACTTCACGCTCAAGGCTCAGGACAACAACGTGGACGGGCTGAACTACCTTGCCGGAAAGACCATGAGCTACGTCAACCGCTGCGCCATGCAGGGAACAATGGAAGCCCACGTGGCCGGCGGCGTGCCCAACTTCATCGTCAACATCCCGAAGCAGGACGAGTTCACCCTTGGCCAGCTCTTCTACTTCTTTGAGTTCGCCGTAGGCGTCAGCGGCTACATCAACGGCATCAACCCCTTCAACCAGCCTGGCGTGGAGTTTTACAAGAGCAATATGTTCAAACTTCTGGGCAAGCCGGGGTACAGTAAGTAAAGGCGGCTTTATCCGCAAAAAAGGCACCGGGAGAGGGACCCCCTCTCCCGGTTTTTCAGATGTCATGCTCCCCTGCCGCCGGACTGGTGCGGGGACGCGGAGTCTGCCCCTGAAAGAGCGCCGCCTGATTCCGTATTTTATGTTGCTTACCGCCCTGCAAAGAACTTCCTTCCTGTAAAAAACTTCCTTGCCATGTCTATGGGGATAATCAGGAAAGCCAGAACAAGGCAGAGCAGCCATGAGGCGGGCGTCAATGCTTCAACATTAAGAACCTTTCCGCCAAAAGAGATAAAGACATATTGCAATATCAGGATCGAAAGCATCACGAAAATAAAATTCCGGTTGCGTCCTAATCCCACGAAGGGGTTAATATGCTCTGTCCGGGCATTGAAACCATTGAAGGTAATGGACATCATGAAAGTCGCAAACAACGCAGACTTCAGATAAACAGTATCCGCTGTCCCAAACAGGCTGCGAATCGCGGGAAAGAACAGGATGGATAAACAGATAAACGTGATGTATCCCGCTCCGAGAACGATTTCGTTCAGCATTGAGCGGCTGACGATATTTTCTGATCTGGGAACCGGCCTTTCCTTCATATACTCCTTCAGTGCCGGCTCGCTTCCAAAGGCAATGGCCGCCAGTGTGTCCATCGCGAGATTGATAAGCAGAAGCTGGATCACGGTAAGGATGACATTTTCCCCCAGCAATGGCCCTAAAAAGCAGGTAAGGACGGCCGCCACATTAACCGTCAGCTGGAAGATAAGAAATTTTCGAATACTTTTAAACATCGTCCGCCCATACAGTATTGCCTTCGCGATGGAGGAGAAATTATCATCAAGGATGGTGATATCCCCCGCTTCCTTTGCCACCTCAGTGCCGCTTCCCATGGCAAAGCCCACATCCGCCTTTTTCAGCGCCGGAGAATCGTTCACCCCGTCTCCGGTCATCCCCACCACCAAATTCAGCTCCTGGGCAATCCTCACCAGGCGGCTTTTGTCCGCAGGCAACGCGCGGGCGATTACACGGAGACGGGGAAGTAAGGACTTCAGCTCTTCGTCGCTCTTTTCGGCCATTTCGGCGGAGGTAAGGGCGACATCCTGAGGACTGGAAAGCAATCCCGCCTCCCTGGCGATGGCAGCGGCTGTTTCCTTTCTGTCGCCTGTGACCATGACGACCTGAATCCCCGCGCCCTGGACCTCCTTAATAGCCTCCACCGCTTCCCTGCGGACGTTATCCCTGATGCTGATCACACAAATCAGGGTAAGCCCCATATCCTCACCATTCCCGGATTTGGCGACCGCAAGCAGCCGCATGGAACGTTCTGCCTGAGTATTCAGATAAGCGGTGAGGAGGTTCTTCTCCGTAAGCTGCTTTCTCGTTCCCTTTTCATCAATATAGTGCGTACACCTCTCTATGATGCGTTCCGGGGCGCCCTTGATGAAAAGCTCCTCCCTTCCGCCGCGAAGAAGCGTCACGCTGGAGCACTTCCTGTTGGAATCGAATGGCTGAAACTCACGTACGTCCTCCTTCTTCAGCCAGTCAGCCGCCTGAGCCCTCATCAGGAACGCCATCAGGGCACGGTCCGTACTGTTGCCGCCAATGACGGCCCCATCACCGGCTGAAGCGCTGTTGTTGAGCCCAATCCCCACGATAACATCTTCTCTCAGCGGTTCAGGCAGATCCTTTAACCCCCGGTACGTTTTCATATCCCCCGCCGCAAGTTCTGCAACGGAAAGCCGTCCCTCCGTGATCGTCCCCGTCTTGTCGCTGAAAAGGATGCTCAGGCTGCCCGCCGTTTCCAATCCATTGATCTTGCGCACCAGGACATTATCTTTTGCCATGCGCAGACTCTGGAAGGAAAGAAGAATTGACGTCAGCATGGGCAGCCCCTCCGGGACTGCGCAGACAATAATGGTTACAGCAACGGTTACAGCGTTCAGGAGCAGGCGTATCCATTCGTAAACCCCCGCAGGCATTTCCCCCGAGAGGAGAGTTTTGCCGAGTATCCCCACCACAATCGCGATGGCTCCCACATAGCCCAATGTGGAAATCTGCTGCGCCAGTTTGCCAAGTTTGACCTGCAGAGGGGTTTTACGTGTCTCCTCCTGAACCTCAAGGGCCAATCCGCCAAACAACGTCTGATCCCCTACGACCTTAACCTCCATATAGGCTTCTCCTCCGCACACAACGGTACCCCGGTACAGGTAGTGCTTATTCAGAAGGTCTTTGATGTCATAGGGGACGCTGTCTGCCGGGGGAATCTTTTCGGCTTCCTCGGTCTCACCGTTAAGTGTGGCCTGATCCACCCTGACAGCCCCCTCAACGACAACGCCGTCTGCCGGAATTTTATCTCCAGCCTGAAGATAGACAATATCTCCAACGACGGCTTCACTGACATGAATTTCATGCAGTGTCTTTTCGCGGATGACCTTTGTCAGCTCTCGCGCTTCCTCGTCGGCCTTCAGCGCTGAGGCCTTGCCCTCCTGTTTGCTCTCGCTGATGGAGGACACCCCATTAGCGATCAGAACAGCAATCAATATCCCCACGGGTTCAAACCAGTCAGCCTGCCCGAGGCAAAATAAAAAGACCTGAACAACCAGGGCTGCCAGAAGGATCAGGATCATGGGGTCCTTAAAACCCTCAAGCACTTTTTTCCACAGAGGATCAGGGGGAATCTGCGTCAGTACATTAGCCCCGTACTTTTCTCTGTTAATTTCCACTTCCCGCGCTGAAAGCCCGTGCAGCATCCAATCTACTCCTTACTAAGGTGCAATATCCTTTTCAAAATTGAAAAAACGAAGACATGGCCTGCAGCCTCTGTCTGAATGGATTTGAGGGAAACATTCTCTGAAAGGCGACGACCACCCCAGTCCAGAGGAATTGTAAAACTCAATAAGGAAGTTATCAAGGGACAGCTCAGGGATTCCGCACGGGACAGCGTTGAGAAAGCGCTGAACGGGCTCCTGAAGAAGGAGGCAGCCCCACAGACGGCCAGGCTGCGCATGTGCTCTCTCCGGTGCTCCGGGTGCCGGCTATTCAGCGGCAGGACCTGTCTGTATTGTTCTTTGCCGCTGTCATGAAACTGAGGATATAATATACTTGGGGGGAGGGATAACTCTGATCGATATCAGGGGGCTGAGGCTCGCCTTCGGGGAGAAGGTTATTTTCAATAATGTGAGCTGCCAGATTGCGGACGACGCGCGTCTTGGCATTGTGGGCAGCAACGGCACAGGCAAGACAACGCTGCTGCGTGTCCTGACGGGTGAGGTGGAACCCGACGACGGGGTGATTGAACGATCCCGGGGCCTCACGGTGGGTTATCTGCCGCAGGATCTTGTGGAGCTGGATCCCATTCCGGTGATGGACTTCCTCAAAAAGCGGGCCGGTGTGGCAGAGGCAGAGGCACGGCTGAGGGAGACGGAGGCGCAGCTGGCCGCAGCAGAGCCGGGGTCCCGGGAGATATCCGCCCTGCTGGATGAACACGCACGGCTGGAACGCCGCTTTGAGCAGCAGGGCGGCTTTGCTTTCGAATCCATGGCGCTGAAGGTGTTGCATGGCCTTGGTTTCACCTGCGACGACGGCGCGAAGAACTGCCGGGACTTCTCCGGCGGGTGGAAGATGCGCATTGCGATGGCGGCGCTGCTGCTCTCGGCCCCGGACGTGCTGCTGCTGGATGAACCGACAAACCATCTGGACACGGAGAGCATGGAGTGGCTGGAAGGGTGGCTGAGGGGACACAAAGGCGCCGTGGCGGCGGTGTCGCACGACCAGCGTTTTCTTGAGAACATGGCTGCGCAGATTGCGGATCTGGACCGCGGGAACCTGACCCTCTACCCCTGCGGCTACGACCGCTATCTCGTTGAGAAGCAGCTAAACCGTGAACGTCTGGAGAAATCGGCGGAGGTCCAGCGGCGTCAGGTTGAAAAGATCGAGGCGTTTGTCAACCGTTTCCGCTACAAAGCCACGAAAGCCACTCAGGTTCAGAGCCGCCTGAAGCAGCTTGAAAAAATAGAACCCATCGTTCTGGACGGCCCGGCGAAGGGCGTGCGCTTCCGCATACCGGAGGCCCCCGCCAGCGGCTGGGAAGTGCTGAAAGCCTCGGAGCTGTCCAGGCACTACGGAAGGCTGAAAGTGTTCGATGGACTGAGTTTCACCCTCAACCGCGGGGAGCGGACTGCCCTCGTGGCGGTGAACGGCGCGGGAAAATCCACGCTTCTGCGCCTCATCAGCGCCACGGAGCCCCCCACCTCCGGCACGGTGAAACTGGGACACAACGTAAAGATCGCCTTCTACTCCCAGGAAAGCGCCCAGAACATCAACTACGCTCACACGATATGGGAGGAGGCCCGCGCGGCCCCGTCAAAGCTGAACGACGTGGAGCGGCGTGGATTGCTGGGAGCTTTCCTGTTCTCCGGTGAGGAGATTTACAAGCCTGTGTCTGTTCTGTCCGGCGGAGAAAAGGCGCGGCTGGCGCTTTACAAGCTGATGCTGGCGGAAACGAACTTTCTGGTGCTGGACGAGCCGACAAACCATCTGGACCCGGCGACGCGCGACGTGGTGGAACGTGCTCTGCTTCAATATCAGGGGACACTTTTGATTGTCTCCCATGACCGGCATTTTCTTGACGTACTGGCGGAGCGTGTGCTGGAGCTCCGGGGCGGACAGCTCTATGATTACCCCGGCAATTACTCGTGGTTTCTTGAAAAGCGGGAAGAGATGCTGGCGCGTTCCGGGGCTGGCTCCGCAGTTCCGGCGAAGAACGACCGGTCACGTGAGGCACGGCGTCAGGCAGCGGAGGAACGAGAGCGCGTCCTCAGCGCGGCGAGGGAGATTAAAAAGGAACTGGGCCCTCTTGAGATCCGCATTGGGGAGATGGAGTCCCGCCAGGGAGAAATCGACGCGGCCCTGTGCGACCCCGATGTACTGGGAGACTCCGGGCGCGTCAGGGCCCTCATGGTGGAGCGCAGCACTCTTGAGAAAGACCTGGCTGCGGCCTACGGGACGTGGGAAGTTCTGTCGTCGAGGCTGGAGGCCGTGAAAGAAGGAAGAACATGGTGAAGCCACTGGGGCAGTACGTTCCCACCGGTTCCCCTGTCCATCGCCTGGACCCGCGGGCAAAACTGTTCTCACTTCTGCTTCTGGTATCTGCCGTGTTTACCTCAAAGACGCCGCTCTCCCTTGGCGTCTGGGGATTGGCGCTGGTGGGGCTGGTGGCCCTGGCGCGTCTGCCCTGGCGCTCCGTCCTGCGGTCCTGCCGTCCTATCTTCTGGCTGGCAGCCTTTACGTTTCTCTTCAATACAGGGACTCTTCTCCGAAACGGGGGTCCTCTGCTGCCAGCCCTGCTGGGAGGGGGTTTCGTGGCCTTCCGCCTGTTGGTCCTGATGGCTTTTGCCGTGCTCCTTCCCCTTACCACAGCTCCTCTTGAGCTCGCGGACGCCCTTGAGGCGCTGCTTCTCCCCCTGTCCCGCTTTGGATTTCCTGCCCACGAGTGCGCCCTGATGGTGGGCATGACCCTTCGATTCATCCCCCTCCTGATGGAGGAGACGGACCGCATCACGCGTGCGCAGCTCTCCCGTGGGGCGCGGCTGGACCAGGGGGGGGTGTTCCGGCGGGTGATGGCCTTTTTGCCCGTGCTGATTCCTCTCTTCGTCATCATCTTCCGCCGGGCGGATGAGATGGCACTGGCGATGGAGGCAAGGGGCTACGACGGGCAGGGACGTACCCGGCGGCACCCCCTTTGCTGGCGTCGGGCGGACACAGGCGCTGTTCTCCTGTGCGGAGCATTGTCGGCGGCCTTCTTCTTATTCTGACCTTCTTATAGTATAATTCCCAGTGACCTCTTCTTCCTCTTTAGCCTCGAAAGCCTCGAAAAAACAGTAAAAAGGGTGCAGATATGAACCATGGAAAGCGCAATGAGGCCAGAGTTACTCTTCTGATCCACTGAGGCGGCCATTGTACCGCCCACCTTAATCCTCCTGCCAAGACGTTTTTGCGCGTTGACAGCAGTTAATTTTTTGGGATTAAGGAGGTATTTCCTGCTATGAAGAAAATTTTGTGTGGGCTCCTGCTGCCCGCTGTGCTGATGTGTTTTACTCCAGCGGCGATGGCAGATGTAGATTTTTGGATTCATCATCGGTCAGAGGGCTGGCTGGTTGCTGACAAGTCGGACTATACACAAGCGAAGTTTGCCGGGGTATTTCTTGGCCTTGAGGCCGTTGGGAGCGCAGATACGGAGCCTCAGGAGAGGGCGCTCATCCTCACCGGCGGAAAGTACAGCTACCACTTGGGCGATGGCCTGGTGGATGTGGACAACACCGTGAGCACCGACCAGAAGTTTGACCTGCGATGGGTCGAAGAGGACAGGGAATACGTCCCGGTCAATGAAGACGGTGAGGACCTGCACGGCTTCCAGCGCAATGCCGACACGGGGCTGAACGGCATAAAGGTGAGATGGACGGGGACCCCGGAGGGAAACACCACCCTGCCCAACTTCATCAGCACACAGGCCCAGCTTGAAAGCGGCGCCCCCTACGTCACTCTGACCCGCAACGCAAGCGGCGACGTCACGGGCTTTACGGTGAGCCTGGTCATGGCCAGCGACCCGACAGCCCCGGTGGCCGTTGAGGGGGCCCAGATTCGGATGCGCTTCCGTCAGAACGATGAATGGGTGCGCTTCACCTGGACGGACAGCGAAGGCAATCGGTGGAAGGGCTACGAGGGTGCGGCTCTGACTGACACGCTTTCCACGCCCATCCCGGCCGCGGAGTTCGGCGGGGTGGAGGTAACCGTTCGCAAGGACAGCG
>JAILIX010000111.1 GCA_024695065.1 Fretibacterium sp.
CTTTTTCTTTCCCTCGGCCCGGTGGCCACTGTTCAGCTCAAAATCTTTCCGCATCACCTCATTATAAACGCTGATCACCTTAAAAAAGGTCTCGATTTCCTCCGCGGTGCATTTTTCCTGGAGGTGGGAAACGGTCTTGGCAATGTCCTTGATGTCGTACAGCTTGTGGGCTTCGCTGAGCCGCTGCCCCTCGCTGGTGACGTAAAGGTGGATGGTCTTTCCATTATCCTTCGTTTTCTCTTTGGAGATGAGGCCCTTTTGCTCCAGGCGGGTGAGGACCTGGGAGATGGCGCCTTTTGTTTTGTCCCAATACTTAACCAGGTCGGAGGACGTGGCCCCGGGGTGGTCCTCAATATAGGTCAGCGTGTGAACTTCGATCATGGTGAGGGGCTCCGCCCCGCCGTAACTGTGGGTGGAATAAATGTACGTCGCGTAGTGCATCACAAACTGATAGAGATTATTGTAACGGGCATTCAATGCCCTGTAGGCCTCGTCAATAATGTTGGCGTCGTCTGACTTTGTCCTCTTCATGATTGTCCCTCCTCCCTCTGTCATATATTATATTACAGGTTGCAATAAAAATAAAAAATCTGATATGGCAACTATAGTTTAATAAATGAATAATATCTATTGACAATTCATTTCTCTTAGAATATCATAAAAATCACTTTATAGTTTAATAGCTAAACTATATCAGGAGGGGATTCTGGCATGACCGGAAAGTATGACTTCGATGCGGTGATCGATCGCCGCGGAACAAGCTGCCTGAAATACGATTTCGGGATGAAGCGCGTGGGCAGGGACGACCTGCTGCCCCTCTGGGTGGCGGATATGGACTTCAGACTCCCGGAGGATATCCTGGCAGATCTCCGCAGGAGGGTCGACCACGGCATTTTTGGCTACACGGAACCGGACGCGGAGTATTACGCGGCTCTGGACCGCTGGTTCTCGACCCGCCACGGATACCACGTGGACCCGGAGACAGTGACACTGGGCTGCAGCGTTGTCTATGGCCTGGCGGTCAGTGTCAGGGCGTTCAGCGAGCCGGGCGACGCGGTCCTCATCCAGCAGCCCGTGTACTATCCCTTCCGTGAGGTCATTGAGGACAACGGCAGGAAGTTCATCAATAACCAGCTGCGTTATGAGGATGGGAAATACTCCATCGATTTTGACGACTTTGAGAAGAAGATTGCCGAAAACAGGGTGAAGCTCTTTATCCTCTGCAATCCTCACAATCCTGTGGGGAGGGTGTGGACAAGGGAAGAGCTGGAGAGGCTCGGCGACATCTGCCTCAGGCATAATGTGATCATCCTGGATGACGAGATCCACTGCGATTTCAACTTCCCGGGGCACAAGACCACGAGCTTCATGACGCTGGACTCCCGGTATCAGAAAAATCTGGTGCTCTTCACCTCCCCCAGCAAGACCTTCAACGTGGCGGGGCTTCAGTCCGCAAACATCATCGTCCCGGACCCGGAGCTCCGCGCCAGATACCGCAGGGCCAATTCCGCCGCGGGCTACAGCCAGGGCAGCGTCATGGGCATAGAGGCGGTCAAGTCGGTCTACACCCGGGGCGACGAGTGGTTCAATGACCTGACCGAGTATCTCACCGGCAATATGGAGTACGTCCGGGACTTCGTCAGGACCCGCATCCCCGGGGCTCATTTCGTGGAGCCGGAGGGCACCTACCTCCTGTGGATTGATTTCTCCGGCTGTGGCTTCACGGATGAGGAACTGGAGCATATCATGGTGGACGAGGCCAGACTCTGGCTGGATCCCGGCGTGATTTTCGGCCCGGCGACAGCGCAGTTTGAGCGCTTCAACATCGCCTGCCCCCGCGCCACAGTCCGTCAGGCCTTCCATCAGCTCAGGGAGGCGCTGGACCATCACAGGAAGGAGTGAGGCGGCGGCAAAGCCGACGGACCGGGAATCCCGTCCTCTTTTTCAAAGTTCTCTCATCTCAAAAAGAAGAAGCCTCAGCCGCGCCTTCCGCGAGTGGGGCTTCTCTGAGGGTTCAGGGCTGTCCACAGCCGGAGGCGCCCTCCCCTGCCCGCCGGCAGAAACGATACCTTCTCCGGCCGTGGGCATGGGAGCCCTGCCGGAGTTTGCAGTTTGAAAACTAAAGTTTATAATAAGCCATGTGGTACATATTCCACGATTCATCAAAACATCCTGAGAGGGGACTTGTATCATGTGTTTTAAGAAGTGCGCATTGGCTGTGTTTCTGCTGATGCTGTCCGCCGTCCCGGGCTGGGGAGCAGTCAGCAGCCTCAACGCACTGGAGACCGCACTGAAAAGCGGCACGGGGGTTATCGAGGTTTCAGCCACGATTACGATAAACTCCGACACCACGCTCGACGGCGGCACAAGTGGCCGCACGTTGAAGTTCACAGGGACAAAGGGCTCCGTCTTCGAGATCACCGGCGGCAAGGTCACCCTCAGGAACCTGACCATCACCGGCGGCAAGGGCTACGGCGGCAGGATGACAGACGGCGGCGGGATGTTAATCTACGGGACCCCAAAGGTGACGGCGGAAAACTGTGTTTTCACTGAAAACACGGTCAGTAACTGTGGTGGGGGAATATTCGCCGGTGGTGGCACATTGACGATGCGGAACTGCACCTTCAACGAAAACACCGCCCGATTCGGCGGCGGGATAAACGCAGGGGGCAGTGCCGCAATAACTCTGGAAAACTGCGCCTTCAACGGCAACACAGCTCGGGGCGCTAGCGGCGGCGGAATACGCCTCATGGGAGATGAAGCGACGCTGTACATGTACAGCTGCACCTTCAAGGAGAACCTGGTCTCAGGCGATGCCTGGTGCTCTGGCGGCGGAGTGGTTGTCGATTCTTGTGCCACAGCGAACCTGGTGAACTGCACTTTTGAAGGGAACACCGTCAACAGCGAAAACGCAAGAGGCGGCGGGATAAATATCCAGAGCAGCACAGCGAACCTGGTGAACTGCACTTTCGTTGGCAACACGGCCAGCGGCAGCGGCGCCAGCGGCCATGAGATTCATGTTAGCACGGAGAGCACCCTCAACGCCGCCAACACAATCTTCTGGAACCCCGAGGGGGCCATCGTGACAGCC
>JAILIX010000133.1 GCA_024695065.1 Fretibacterium sp.
GTAAAGAAATAATCAATCAGGTATTTTTGTTCTTTCCAGTATTCTTTCCAAAAATCCAGGACAAAACGACATAAAAGATTATCTTTTTGGGCAGCCAGAACAAAAATCGTCCACCTGTCCTGAGCTACGTTACGATTGCGAGGGGTCAGTGCGCGGCGAACAGTGTAGTACTCTGCCGTAAAGACATTCTCCGGTATCCTGTCTGCCACAAAAACCGTCGAGTCCAGCCACAACCCGCCGTATTGACTTAACAGGGCAAATCGGATGATGTCCGATAAATGGGTAATCGTGATCGCGTCCGCCTGAAACTTCTCCATGACACAGCCCGGCAGGGTGACGTACTCCTGATAGTTGTCCTGCGTCAGAACTTTGAAGGGATGGGCTCCGCAATGCCGGCGGATACTTGCGTGGCATAGCTTCACGATCTCTGGAAGGTTATCTTCCCCCTGCCACCACAGGGTCCAGATCGTGCCGGGAGCCTGGGAGTTTGGACAGGTTGCTACCGGTTGCTCTTGCTGATACCGAGCGATGAGGGGGGCATAGGCTTCCCTCAGATAGCGAAGGATGCAGCGGTGCTTCCAGGGGGCCAGGCTTCGGAAGCGTGAAGCGCCGACGGCGGAAAACGCGATCTCCGAACCAAATTCCCTGTAGAGCATCTTTATCTGACTCAGTTTCATGGCCACGCTCCCTTTATTCCACTGGCATATCTGCTTTCAGCTCGCAGGACAGGCTTTCTTAAAAACCTTGCCTGCTATTATATCAAAATGGTTACGTCGGAATATGATAAACACGGCGGGCAGGAAAGGATAGCCCCCATACACCCCCTCTGGAGAAATCGGCGCGAATCTGATATAATATAGACGTTGTGAGAGGCAGACATGCAGTATACGTGTTTTGCAGGAATGAATGAAACTGAATCACCCTGCGGTATGCGTGATCATGATAATGTCTTGAGCCAACACTCGACTCCAGGCGGACGTTTTGTTCCTGTCGGGAAGACAGTTCTCCTCTTTGAGGATGTTCAGCCGGAACCATGCAGGATAGTCCGATATTTTTATGGGACCGGGTCAAGACTTTCAGGACACGGTATCTGCGGGGATTTTAATTGCTGAGGGGCACTGCCCCTTGAAACCCACAGGAGGCTGGAATCAGCCTCCTGTTTTTTATCAGGATTCCCTGGGCTTCATGTGATTCACCCGGCTGGCGAAGAAGCCCGCGCCAAAACCATTGTCGATATTGACCACTGTCACGCCGCTGGCGCAGGAGTTCAGCATTGCCAGGAGTGCGGATATTCCCCCAAAGGACGCGCCATAGCCTACGCTCGTCGGCACAGCAACGACGGGACAGGCGGCCAGACCGCCGATTACGCTGGCAAGGGCTCCCTCCATGCCCGCGACGGCGATGATAACGCTGGCGTCCATGATGTCGTCCATGTGGGCCAGCATCCTGTGCAGTCCTGCAACGCCCACGTCATAGAGCCGTGAAACCTGGTTCCCAAGGACCTCCGCGGTCAGCGCTGCCTCCTCCGCCACGGGGATATCGCTGGTTCCGCCGGTGGCGATGACGATACGGCCAATGCCGTCCGGCTGGGGCAGCGGCCCCACGATGGCCACGCGCGCCTCCTCGTGATAATCCAGGGCTGCCGGTGGAACGCACAACTGGCCAACCTCCCCGGCGGCCTCCTTGGACAGCCGCGTGATGAGGATTGTTTCCTGACCGTGCCGCCGCATTACGTCGATGATGCCCGCAATCTGCTCCGGCGTTTTTCCGGCTCCATAAATGACCTCTGCGGCCCCCTGCCGGAGCGAACGATGCAGGTCCACCTTTGCAAATCCAACATCTTCAAAGGGCTTCTCCTTCAGTTTCAGGAGCGCGCCGTCAACGGACAGCACCCCCTCCCTCACTGCCTGAAGGATTTGCCTGACAGTTTCACTCATCCCAATCCCCCCCGCTGCTATTATACCTGCAGACCGGATTCATCCCTTCTGCCGACGACGGGGGCCGGAGAACGACTTATAATGGAATATGTCCATGTTTGGACGAAAGAAGGTTACAGGAACATGAGAAAGAATTTATGGCGCCTTCGGATGCGCATTCTTGGAGCGTCTCTTCTGATCGTCCTTGCCCACACACTGACGGCCGGGGCTGTGACGAGAGAGGCTTTCCTTGCGGGGCTGCTTGAAGCCCGCGGCCTGGGCGGTGAGATGACAACAGGGGAAACCGGTGCGGCCTTCGTGCTGCGGACAGGTCTGGTCACAGACCCGGTTGCGAATCTGAAAGCGCAGGTGACTCGCCGGGAGGCCCTGCGGTGGTGTGTGCAGTCGCTGGGACTGGCCTTTGAGGCGGGAATTCTCTCCAATACGGGCTCCGGCTTTGGGGATGCCGGCAAATTGACGGACTTTGAGCGCGGGTGCCTCTCCGTCGCGGTTCGCATGAATCCGCCGCTTTTGACGGGAAAGGGAAACTTTCGCGGAGGACAGCGTTTAACGGAAAAGGAGGCGTCTGCTTTCCTCCAGAGGGTGAAACAAGCCAGCCGGGGACTGAAACTTGACGTGACCCTTGAGCCGCTTCAGGGACTGACGCTCCATATACACCGCGACGGGGTTCACACAGCCATTCCCCGGTGGCGGGTCTGCGCCGACGGGTTCCAGAACAGGGAGGCGGCGGACAGGGCCCGGAAATTCTTCAAGGCCCGCGGCTTTGATATGTCCGCTCTCCAACCCCAATACGAGTGGTTTCTTCGGACATCGCTTCTGGATAACTACGGCGAGGTGCAGCGACTGACAGCGCTGATAAAGAAACGCGGGCTGAAGTTCAGAGTTCTGCCCTCCCTTTCCAACGCCAACCTGGAGATTGCGCCGCATTACTGGGCTCTGCTGAAGATTGATCCCACGTTTTGGCATCTTGCTCCCATTGTGCCGAAAGACGGACCACGCACGCTCACCCCTCTCTCGGCAATATCCAGAACGGAGGGCGTAAACGCCGCCATCAACGCCGGGTTCTTTGCCGTGACGGGGAAAAGGCTTGGTTATCCCATCGGTGTGCTCCGGGTGGATGGAGAGCTTCTGAGTCCCCCTTACACCGGGAGGAGCTGCCTGGGCTGGAACGACGAGGATGAAGCGGTGCTGGGCATTCCGGACTCCATCGATGACGAGCTCTGGGGTAAGATGCCCTCTGTCATTCAGGCGGGGCCCCTGCTTCTGGATGATGGACAGCCCCGGAGGAATCCGGAGGGGTTCAGCAGTTCTACCATTTCAGGCCGTCACCCGCGCTCCGTTGTGGGGCTGACGGAGGAGGGAGAGTGGTTTTTCCTCGTGGTGGACGGGCGGAACGGCCTGCACGCGCTGGGGGCCACGCTGGTGGAACTGACGGAAGTTCTGAGGTCCTGCGGTGCCTTCTCCGCGCTGAACCTTGACGGTGGGGGGTCGGCGGAGCTTATTGTGAACGGAAAGATCTACAATGCCCCCTCCGAGGGCAGGGAACGGTCCATCAGCTATGGGCTGGGAGTCCGGGAGCGGGAATAAAAAGTTTTCATGTCGTTTTTATAGATTGATTACGGGGAATTGACGGGGCGAAAAATGCTTTATGTGTTACAATACTTTGCGAATATGGGCGTGGAGATTTGGCGAAGGTCAGCTTGCGCCTTTGTTTCTATTTCATTGGAGGAAGGATTGTGCGTTTTATGAAGAAGTTTGTTCTGTGTGCTTTGCTGTTGGGCCTGACGATTGGAGCGGCCTCCCCTGTGCTGGCGTGGGATGCCGCCAAGCAGAAGAATCTGGGGCAGGATCATGTCAAAATGACGTGGTATATCCTTGATTACGGCAAGAACAAGGATGTTCCCTATGCAATTGCGAGGAAATACTACACCAACACGGCCATCAAGGAGGAGACCGTTGACCTGCTGATGTCCAAGTTCGGTCTGTCCCCTGAGGTTGCCGGCAGCCTGTACTTCACGGAGTATGGCTATGAGTACACCCCGGACGGCAAGCAGTTTGCGGTGACCTACCTGCGCCACTATGATATGTTGGGCAATGAGATCTACGGCACAGTGTACGATAACAGCACCGAGGCCACGAAGAAGGTCTTTGCTGCGTTGGATCCCAAGCACGCGGCAGGAAAAGGCGCGGCTTACGCGCTGGGCAAGGCCGTCTCGGGCAAGAAAGCCACAGCTGTGAAGACCAGGACGCCGGCCAGGCGCGTGGTCCGCAAGAAGAAGTAACTCCCAAAGGGGTTGCCTGAATTTTAAGGAGAAGGGCTGTGGGGATAACCTCACAGCCCTTTTTTTGCAGCTTTGCTTCTTATCAGTTTTACAATCTTTCCTTCAGCCAGCGAGTGATCTCCTGAAGGCGGGCCAGACGCTGCCTGGGACGGCCGGAACGGCTCAGCTCATGGTTCTCCCCCCTGAACACACACATCTTTGCCTCAACGCTGTTGCGCTTCAGTGCTGTGAAAAGCTGAAGCCCCTGTCCCAGCTCACAGCGGTGGTCCTCGTCGGAGTGGATAATCAGAGTCGGTGTCGTCATCTGGGCGGCGTACTTCAGCGGGGAGCGGTCCCACAGGGCGCTGACGTCCTCCCCCAAATCGGCCGCCTGCTGGTCCGGCACGAAGTAATACCCGATGTCGGACATTCCCACCATCGAGACCCAGTTGCAGATGCTCCGCTGGGTCACGGCCGCGCGGAAGCGGTTGGTGTGCCCAATAATCCAGTTGGTCATGAACCCGCCGTAGGACCCGCCCGTCACTCCAAGACGGTCCCCGTCCACAAAGGGAAGGGTCTGCACAGCCCAGTCCACGAAAGCCATCAGGTCCTCGTAGTCCACGTCGCCGTACTTCCCCCGGATGTCCGCGAAGTCGCTGCCCCGGCCGTCACCGCCGCGGGGGTTGCAGAACAGTACCGTGAACCCCTCCGCTGCCCAGCACTGCATCTCATGTACAAACACATCCCCAAACGCTCCCCGGGGCCCCCCGTGGACGTGAAGGATGGTGGGGTACTTCCGGCCGATCTCAAAACCTACCGGCCGCATATACCAGCAGTCCAGCCCCTCCGGCGTCCCGTTTTCCAGGTGAACGTACTCCGGGACGCTGAGGTCCACCCCCTCAAAGACTGCCGTGTTGAAGTCCGTCAAGCGCTGCTCGGAGCCGTTCTCAACCAGATAGAGTTCCTGAAGCCCCAGGCCCTCAAGCCCCACCACAACAGCCCGTCTGTCCCTGGCATCAAAGTCGTCGACACTGCGGAGGTTCCGGCTGGCCCGCTCCACATTTCCATGTTCGTCGACCGTGCAGAGGCAGGAATGATAGCCCTCGGTCGTCACATACCATGCCTTGCCGCCGGCTGTAACAAACGTCTCGCCAATGCTGCCGATTCCGTAGCGGCAGTCGCAGACGACGCTGTTGTGGAGGCTGGTGTCCAGATCAGGCGTCAGACAATGGGGAGTGCAGCCGTCCCGGGTCAGGAAGAAGCTCATGTTTTCGTTGAGGCCCCGGCGTTTCATGTCCGTGCCGGTCAGGAGAATGCCCCCCGCGAAGGGTGCGGCGCAGGCCCAGGCAAAATGGCCCTGAGGAAGCCGTGATTCCAGAGACTTTGTTCTGAGGTCCAGCTCCCACAGCCCCGTAGTCGTGGGCATCACGTCCTCGTAGTCCACTGCAATGATAAAGATGCGGCTGTGGTCCTCGGAGAGGCGGACCTGGTGCACATCCATTGTCTCCGGCGTCAGGTCCTCCACAGTGCCGTCAGGGTTGAGGAGCGTCAGCCGGGAGCGCCGCCGGGCGGTGAAACCAAGACCGTTGGCGCAGAAGGGGATCTGATCAAAGACCCGATAGTCCGCGTCCTCGAACCGCTCCGGCTCGCGGGGATCCACGGTCCGGAGCAGGACTCCGGCAGTCGTGTCCCACAGCGCCGTCACTGTGCGGCCCGCTTCGGCAAGATACTCCGCCTCACCTCCGGCGATGGGCAGCGCATAAATCCGGGACAGCTTCGGGGCCTTTTCGTCCTGTTTGGGTTCGTCGGACCGGGGGGCGCGGCTGCTGGCGAAAAGGAGCCTGTCCCCCGTCCGGTTCCAGCAGAAAGCCCCCTCCGCGCCGGAGCGGGTCAGCTGGGTGCGTTTTCCTGTGGCGAGATCCTGGAGCCAAAGGTCGGAGAGGTAGCGGTCGCCCTCCAGGTCCGCCCTGTGAACGGCAAACGCGATTTTCCCTCCATCCGGCGAGAACCGGGGGGAGGAGAGGAAACGGTACTGCAAAAGATCGTGAAAGGCAACGTGCCTGAGCTCTGTCTTCATCATTATTGGGTCCCCTTACCTGATAAATGCCCTGTGGGCGCTTCCATTATGTTCCTATTATACTCTTATCCCTTTCCCCCCGGTGAGACCGCCCGCTGAGAGAACCGGCGGGCGAAGAAGGCCCGGAGGCGGGCCAGGGCCTCCGACGCCTCCGGGGCCAGCGAGTCCGGGCACATCTCCCGGAAGGCCTGCACCTGCGCCTCGTCCGGTTCCACTCTTGGATGACGGCGCCGGGGGCCCTGAGCGGAGGCGGATATCTTCGCCGGCGGGTCTCCAAGCGTCACCTTCACCTCTGTCACCTCCAGAGCCCACCGTTCCTCAAGGGCCCGCAGGATATTGCCCCGCATCTTCAGGAGCTGGTCCTTCACCTGAGGCAGACGCGCTGAGATGCAGAGCGTCGTTCCCACCAGATCATAGGGGGAGGAGTGCCGCGCCACGGCGGGAGGGACAACAGAGCCCCAGGCGCGCAGCACCTCCGCCAGCTTCCCCATGCGTTCGCTCTGCTCAGGCATCACCCTGTCCAGCAGTTCCTGCATGGAGGCAAGCCGGCCCAGCCTTTCCCTGGACGCACTAGCCCGCATGGCGCACCGCCACCGAAAGAAGCTGGACGTCCGTCGGGGTCACCCCGGAGATGCGGAGGGCCTGACCCAGAGAGCGGGGCCGGAACCGTGTGAGTTTCTGGAAACTCTCGGCGCTCAGGCCGGGAACGGAGCCATAGTCAAAATCTTCTGGGATCAGAGCCCCGTCCATATGTTCCATGCGCGCGGCCATCCGGGCCTCCTTCTCAAGATACCCGGCGTAGCGCAGCTCCGTCTCCACATGAGCTGCCTCCTCCGGCTCCAGCGGACGCTCAGGAGGGGTCAGGGCTGCAATCAGCGCGTAGGTCACTCCCCTGTGGCGGAGGAAGTCCGCCGCCGTTACGGGCTCCGACAGGACCTCTGCCCCCATCTCCCGGCAAAGCGCCTCCGTCTGCTCCGAGGGGGCAAGGCGCGTCCCGCTGAGCCTTTCCATCTCCCGATCCTCCGCCTCCTGGTGCCGCTCCAGCTCCCGCCAGTGTGCGTCGCTGATGAGCCCGGCCTTTCTTCCAAAGCGGGACAGACGGCGGGCCGCATTGTCCCACCGCATGAGGAGACGGTGTTCGCAGCGGCTGGTCAGCATCCGGTAGGGCTCATCCGTGCCCTTGGTCACAAGGTCGTCCGCCAGCACTCCAAGATACCCGTCCGACCGGCTGAGAATCAGCGGGGAGTCGCCCTTCACCGACAGCGCCGCGTTGATTCCTGCCAGAAGCCCCTGGGCCGCGGCCTCCTCGTAGCCCGAGGTGCCGTTCACCTGACCGGCGCAGAAGAGCCCCCCCAGCTTTCGGTTTTCAAGAGAAGGTCTCAATTGATCAGGGGGAAGATACGTATATTCTATGCCATAACCGGGCCGGATAATCTTAGCGTCCGCGCAGCCGGGCAGCGAATGGACCATCTCCACCTGCACGTCATAGGGCAGACTGGTGGAGAAGTTCTGCACGTAGACCTCGCGGGTCCGGGGGGAGACGGGTTCAAAGACGATGGGGTGGGTCGTTCTGTCCGGGAAACGCAGAAACTTGTCCTCAATGGAGGGGCAGTAGCGCGGCCCGCGGGAGGCCAGATCTCCTGTCACCAGAGGAGATCGGCGGATGTTCCGGGCCAGTATCTCATGGGTCCGCTCCGTGGTGCGGGAGAACCAGCAGGCGTAATCCTGCGGGTAAACCCGTGGTGTCCCCCAGAGGTCGAAGCAGAGGGGTTCCGCTTCAGAGCGTTGGGGCTCCATGACGCTGAGGTCCAGGGTATCGATATTCAGGCGCGGGGTGGTGTCCGTCCTCATGCGGCCGAGCTTCAGTCCCAGTCTCTCAAGGGACGCGGCCAGACGTTCCGCCGGGGGCTGTCCCATGGGGCCGGAGGGGAAGGAACATTCCCCGACGAAGGCCCGACCCTCCAGATACACTCCGCCGCACAGGACGACAGCCCCCGCTTCGTAACAGGATCCATGACGCGTCAGGACCCCCGTGACACGTCCCTTATCCACAAGGATATCCACAACTTCATCCTGATGCAGGTCAAGGGAGGGCTGGGAGATGAGAAGATTCCGATAGTACATTCCGTAGAGCGCGGGATCGCACTGAGCCCGGAGGGCGCGGACCGCAGGGCCCTTTGACGTGTTCAGCCAGCGGACCATGAGGGTGGAGGCGTCCGCCGCGCGGGCCTGTTCGCCGCCGAGGGCGCTGACCTCCCGCACAAGGTGCCCCTTTGCCGGTCCCCCAATGGATGGGTTGCAGGGCATGAGGGCTGTGCTGTCCACACTGAGACTGAGTATCAGCGTACGGCATCCCATGCGCGCGGAGGCAAGGGCGGCCTCACATCCGGCGTGCCCTCCTCCAATAACCACAACGTCGTAACGATCCCGAAACATCAAAAAGCACCTCCAAAACGAACCCAAAAAGCGGATCAACGCTCTGACCAATATAGTTTACAGGGAGCCGGGGGCCCCGTCAAACCTGAGGAGCGTTTTGGACAATGATATGGGCATGGTCTGTGAATCTCTCTCCCCCGGCGCTGTGTTGCCGGGGGCTGGGCCCGCCGCTGGCTCCGGCCCGCCGAGGGGAAATATGTTAAGATATGGGCGCCGGATGACCTGCCGGCGGGACCCGGTCAGCGGGTGAGCTATGAGGATGGGAGCGTTCGCCATGAGCGATGTGATGAAAAAAATCTGTGATCTTGCGAAGGGATATGAGCCGGAGCTCATCGGGCTTCGGCGTTATTTTCACGAACATCCTGAACTTTCCTGGGAGGAGTTCAGGACGACAGACCGCATTGAAGAGGAACTGAGAAAAATCGCGGGCGTCAGGGTTCTGCGCCGTGGCTTTGGCGGCGGTGCCAGCGGCCTGACGGCGGAGATTACGGGCGGGAAGGCGGGGGCCGGCAAATGTGTGGCGCTCCGCTCGGATATCGATGCGCTGCCGGTCATGGAGGAAAACAATGTGGAGTATCGCTCTAAGACAGAGGGGGTCATGCACGCCTGCGGCCATGACGGGCACATGGCAGGGCTCATCACGGCGGCGCGCATCCTTTCGCAGCTCCGGGAGGAGTTCAGCGGAACAGTGCGCCTCATCTTTGAGCCGGCGGAGGAGTCGGGCATCCGCGGAGGCGCGAAGGTTCTTGTGGAGGAGGGGGCACTGGAGGGTGTGGACGCGGTCTTCGGCCTTCATCTCTTCACCACCCATCCCGCCGGAAAGGTGTTCTACCGCAGCGGGCCCTGCATGACCTCCGCCGATGGCTGGGATCTCACCATCACGGGCAAGGGAGGGCACGGCTCCGCGCCGGAGCTGGCCGTTGACCCGACCATCGCCGCCTTTATGTTCGGCAATGCGGTCCAGACACTTATCTCCCGCGAGACTTCCCCCAGAGAGACGGCGGTCATCAGCATCACCAGCATCGAGAGCTCCAGCAAGACCCGCAACATCATCCCGGAGAGTGTCAAACTGATGGGGGCCACGCGCACCCTGGGCGGCGAACTTCAGGACCGTCTTGAAGCGGCCATGCGCCGGATTATCGACGGCATTGCCCAGACGACGCGCTGCAGGATGGATCTGGATTATATGCGCTTCTATCCTGCCGTCATCAACGATCCTGTCCTCACGGATGTCCTGAAGGACGCGGCCATCGGACTCTTTGGTCCGGAGGACGTGGAGGAGGCCGCGCTGAACATGGTGTCAGAGGATTTCAGTTTCTATGGCTCCGTGGTCCCCGCCACCTTCGCCCAGGTGGGCGTTGGCGACCCGAAGCGCCCTGAGACCTGCCATCCGCACCACTCCTCCACCTTTGACCTCGACGAGTCGCAGCTCTGGCGCGGCGCGGCGCTCCACGCCGGGTTCGCCATGACTTTCCTGAACAGAAATTAGCCTCTGACTGTCGTGAACCTCGCTGTTCTCGACTTTGAGACCAACGGCTGTGCCGGGACCTCTGTGCTCTCCGCTTCGTCAATCGTCTTTGACGAGGCGGGGCGTATTCTGGATTTCTTCAACCGCTTCTACCTTCCGGCGGAACCCTTCAACCGTTACCTCACGCGCGTCCACGGTCTGACTCCGGGACGGCTGCTGGCCGTCCGCAAGGCCCTCTCTGCCGATTATTCTCTCTGCTTCATTGAAGACTGGCCTGCTCTGGCTGCGTTCTGGGATCAGTGGGACATTGCGGGGCTTGTCATTCACAACGCGCGCTTTGACATGGCCTTTCTGCCGGAGGTGGTGCAGAACAGCATGCCCTGCTGGTGTTCCATGCGTGGGCTTACGTCCCTCTGCGCTCTGCCTAAAAAGAAGGGTCCGCGGGGGATGGGGGGCTTTAAGTGGCCCAGGCTGGGTGAGGCTGTGGATGTCCTCTGCAATGGGCCCCATGCGCTGGTTCCCCCGGAGGCGGCGCGGCAGACGGAAGAAGCCATGGAGGATTGCCCGGCGCACGTTTCCCTGGCGGACTGCTTTGAGCTCTACCGGGTCATTGTCCGCATTCAGGCTCATCACCCCGGCCTGATGTGTTTCAGGCCACTGCCCCTTGGATTCAGGGTCCCCCGCCTGCCCGCAGATGACGGAGGGATAACCGGTGCTCCCTGCTGTGACGCTGCCGCCCGCACCCTGCTGGACTTTGACCGGCGTCTGAGAGCCAGGCTGTAAAAGTGGCAGCCCCTTTTCCATGGGGCTTCTTTACCGCGTCCCTGGCCTGTCCCAGAAGGGGTAGTAGAAGCGCAGGTGCGTTACGCCGGAAAGCGCGTCGTCCACCCGGCCGGAGACGGAGGGCAGGTGTATCCACGGTCCCCCTGCGATGCGGCAGAGGACCAGAGGACGGCGGCCATAAGTGCTCCACATATCCTCAAGGCGGTCATCAAGCTGCGTGCCGGGGACAAAGGACGACTTGAACAGGGGAGGCTTTCCCGCCAGTGGGGGGTCTCCGGGCAGGGGAGCCAGGACCATCCATTGCGTCAGTTTCCATGCGTTTGCCATCTCGGAGGACGTGAGGGCGTGGACAAGGGGCATGATCTGAATCCCCCCCACCTCGCCGCGGGGGGCCGTTGCGACGTCAATAACACCGGCGTGGGAAGCTCGTATCCTTCCCCTGCGCTGAAACTGGGTTCCGCCAAAGCGCCCGACACCCCCGATGGGCCGCACAACGCGGGCAATGACTTTGGGGCCCTCCTGTCCCCAGGCGATAACCCGGCCTCCGGGCCGATTCTCAATATCTGCCATCCAGACCTCCGGCCGTCCCGGGAGTCCGGAGCGGATCACCAGTGTCTCCCCCTCCCGGGGCACACCGTCCAGGGGGCGGACATGACCATCCTCCCCCTGAAGGGACACGGAGGACCCCACGAGGGGTGCAAATCCGCCGAAGAGTCCTGTTCCCGCCGGCATTGCCAGACTGAAAAAAGCGCCGGCCGCAGCGGCTGGCGCCACGGTCACGGAAGGCACCAGGCTCAGAATGCGCCCGCGCCCGTTCTCCACGTTCACCAGCATGTGGACAGCGTTCACCGCTGAGGCGCAGACTGTCGCCGGAGCGCACCATTTGCTGGCGGTATAGGCCGGCCAGTTGGTCTTCACCGGCGTCATCAGAACCTTCCCCAGGATCACAGTTCCGCCGTCCGGCAGGATGGCCGACACGTTCTCCCCGGCGCGGCAGGGGATGCGAAGTTCCAGCATCCTCTGATCCGCCGTGGCTCCTGCGGGACAGGACAGGGACAGAAGAGCGCAGAGCAGGGTCAGGAAAAACTTTTTTCGCATGATTCCAGCCTCCTTGACATCATGGGATTGGGGCCCGCCACCCCTCAGGTTTTAACGAAGGGGGCCCGGGCCGCTGCGCCCCGTTCCGACATACCCGCAGGGCACAGGCGCCCGGCAGGCACAGCGCCGCGCCCTTTCCGGGGCACGTAAGCTGGCTGTCCGGAAAAGCCCCTCTGAACCCTCCGGCTGCTATGGTATTGGAGCCCACCATACAGCCCACACGTTGCAGACAGCGTGATAGATAATCGAGGGCAGGACGGATCCGTTGCGGAGACGCAGCAGCCCCATCACCAGCCCCGGAAAGAAAGTTGCGACTCTCAGCCAGCCCGCCAGAACGATGAGATGGCTGAGGGCGAAACACAGCGTTGCCAGAAAGAGCCCCCGCCATGGTCCCAGATGTCGGGTCAGCAGGGTCTGCAGCCAGCCGCGGAAGAAGGTCTCCTCAATGAAGGCCGCCGCGAGCCCGCCCCCCAGGTTGTCGAGCGCCCGCCAAAAGGTCGGATGGTGCGGGCCGGGGCCTCCCCACCGGGCGGGCCAGTGCATGGAGACGAAGGTGAGGGGAATCAGCGTCAGGAGCAGGGCCAGAATCACGTCCCGCCAGGCTCCCGGTCCCATGAACCACAGCAGCCCCCAGTCCCTCTCGCTCTCTCTCCTGAAACGGCACCAGAGGTAGGGGAAGTAGAGCATACAGGCCGCGACGGCCAGGCCAAGGAGCGCGGTTGCCATGGCCCTGGCTAAAGGACCTTCATCGTCTCGGAGACGAGCCGGAGCCCCTCGTTGACGTAGAAGGAAATATCAACACGGTTGACGTAGAGGTAAGAAGCGGTCTTCCAGAGCAGAATAATAACCGGCGTCGCGACAATAAAGGCCCCCAGCTTGTAGAGTATTTTGGAGGGAAGGGTCCCCCAGCTCTCAAAAAGCGCATCCACAAGCCAACCGGCGGTCATCAGCGCAAAACCCAGTATCCAGACAGATAATCCCAGCACCAGCCGGGTGTCAATAATGTACATAAATCCGTCCTCCCATGTCTCATGATGGGGAAGCCCCCTGTGTCTGATGTAATTATATCTCAAGCTTCAGCGGGGAGCCGGCGGATTTGGCCCATTAAAAAGGCGGGGACTACGTCCCCGCCTTTTCAGAGCCTCATTGGCATAGGAGCCGGCCTAGGATTTCAGGGTTTCACCCTCCGTGGCAGCGATGACCGTGCAGACAGCCGCGTCGCCCGTGATGTTCAGGACGGTCCGGGCTGCGTCCAGAATGGCGTCGATGCCTGCCACCAGTGCGATGCCTTCAATGGGCAGCCCCACGCTGGTCAGCACCATCGTCAGCATGATGAGCCCCGCGCCGGGGACGCCGGCCGTACCGATGGAGGCCAGCGTGGCCGTCGCCACAATGCTGAACTGCATCTGCAGTGTCAGCGGAACGTTGAAGGCCTGAGCCACGAACAGAGCGCAGATACCCTGATACAGGCCCGTACCGTCCATGTTGATGGTTGCCCCCAGAGGCAGCACGAAGGAGCTGACGCCCTCGGACACGCCCAGATTATCCCGGACGCACTCCATGGTGACAGGCAGGGTTCCGGCGCTGGATCGGGTGACAAAAGCAGTGATGGCTGCGTTCTGTATGCCTTTGAAGTACCAAATGGGAGAACGCTTGCAGAACAGGGAGACCATGCCTGAGTAGACCAGAATCGCATGGAGGAAGCAGCCCAGGTAGACTGCGCCGATGACTTTTGCGAAGGGGGCCAGAATGGAGAGGCCGTACTTTGCCGCCGTGATGGCGATGAGGGCAAAGACGCCGTAGGGGGCCAGCTGCATGACGATGCGGGTGACGGAGTACATGACCTCGGCGACGTTCTCAAAGAAATCCGCCACCTTCCGGCCGCGCTCCCCGGCCAGAACACAGGCCACGCCAAAGAACAGGGCAAAGACGATGATCTGGAGCATATTTGCCTTCACCATGGAATCCAACGGGTTGGAGGGGAAGATGTTCAGGAGGACCTCCAGAAGGGGTTTGGCTGCTTTGGCCTCAGCCTTGAGTCCCTCGATGTTCATCCCCGCGCCGGCGTTGATGAGGTTGCCCAGCGCCAACCCAATGACAATGGCGATGGCTGTTGTGACGAGGTAGAGCACCAGTGTCTTGACGCCGATTCTTCCCAGTTTCCTCAGGTCGCCGATGGAGGCTGCTCCCGCAACCAGCGAGGCAAACACCAGTGGGACGATAAGCATCTTCAGCAGGGTCAGGAAAACCTTGCCGATGAAGTCCAGGAAGGGCATGACATAGTCGCTCAACACAGGAGAACCCGACACTGCCGGCCCCACCAGGAAGCCGAACAGAATTCCTGCCACAAAGCCGATGGATATCTTCCAAAGCAGAGATATCCCTTTTTTGCTGCTGCTTTCACTCATGTAGCTCACTCCTTGTCCTGATATTCCGCTGAAAAAACGGTAATTCTATTCTACAATAAAATCTCTGAAATGCGTAGTCTGCTAAATTCCACTCCTTACAGACAGGCCTGCCAGCCTCCGTCGATGTAGATGGTCTGGCCGCTGATGTAATCCGAGGCGGGGCCCGCCAGCATCACGGCCAGCCCGATGATGTCCGTGGGGTTTCCCCAGCGCTGCAGGGGGACCTCGCTCTTCACCCATGCGTCAAATTCCGCGTCTTCGGCCAGGGGCCTGGTGAGATCCGTCAGGAAATACCCCGGCCCGATGGCATTGACGTTGATGTTATAGGGCCCCCACTCCGTGGCCATGGATTTTGTCAGCGTCACGATGCCGCCCTTGGCCGCACAGTAATTGCCGATGTTCGGGCGGACCATCGCCGCGTTGATGGAGGCAATGTTGATAATCTTGCCATACTTGCGGGCAATCATGCCCCGCGCCACGGCCCGGCCCACGATAAACGCGCCGGACAGATTCACGTCGATGACCTTGCGCCAGTTTTCCACCGGCATATCGATCAACAGGCTGCGCCTGTGAATGCCCGCGTTGTTGACCAGAATATCAATGGGGCCGACCTCGCGCTCAATAGCCTCCACTGCCGGCACCACCTGCGCCTCATCGGAGATGTCGAACACATAGGTCCCGGCGGCCTCACGTCCCTCGGCCTTCAGCAGCGACTGAGCTTTTTCCAGCGCTCCGGTGCTCACGTCGCTGAGCACGACCCGCGCGCCCGCTTCCTGCATTCCCTTCGCGATGGTGAAGCCCAGACCCTGGGCGCTGCCGGTGACCAGGGCCACCCGCCCCTCAAGCGAAAAAAGATTAGACACAGCCCTCTCCTCCAGATTCAGGCCGCGGGGTCAGGCCATGCTGCATGGTCCGGCCCCGCGGAAAAGAACAACAGAAATCAGTGATGCAGCGTTGTGCCCGTCAGCTTCTGATAGTACTTCAGAAGGGCGGAATGGTCGCAGGAGCCGTCGCCGTCCCTGTGCAGAATCTTCATCATCTCCAGCATGGACTGGGTCAGCGGGATGGGGGAGTCCACAGCCTTGGCGGTGTCCACCACG
>JAILIX010000037.1 GCA_024695065.1 Fretibacterium sp.
GTCCTTCCTGGGGTCTCCTGAACTCTGAAGGGACACGGATTTGGACTTCAGAAGCTTCTTCTTGTGAAAACTGAAGTTGAAGACCGCGGGATATCCCTCGAAATACCCCTCCATCGACAGGCTCTCCTTCCTTGGCGTCACGACTTTTGCCCCGCTGCGTTCCATACGGAGCCGGGTTCGCTTGAAGGAATGGCCGAAGGGCAGGGACATGAAGGCGTCCGCGCTGTTCGGGAGAGCCCAGATGCTGCTGCTCCACGCCAGCAGAAGGACGGCGGCGAGGGCGGCGGTTAAAGCGCTGCGTTTGAAGCTTGATTGTCTTTTCATAGCGGCCTCCCTTTAATTTAATTATTCCTCTGGTTGAATTCCCAGCGCAGAAAACTGGCGGCGGAGGCTTCGTGCCCGCTGCCCTGCGTGAAGACGGCGCGGTACCGCCGTGTCGACCGGCGCTTAATCTTCTCCGGCAAAAGTTCTGCCCTGGCCACAGGACGGTAATGCCGGTCCAGGAAGAGCATGGAGCCGCCGAAGATTACGTTCTGAGACGTCTTGTTGGTGACGTTGACGAACAGGTGCCCGAAATGGTAAATGACGTTGTGGAAAGACAACCCCGTCCGCCCGGGAACGGCCCCGTCCCGGACGATGGCTCCCGCAGCCCCGGCCCAGAGCAACAGCAGCAGCGCCGCCAGAGTCCCTCTCTTCTTAAGGAAAGACAATCAGGACACCTCCTCGTTTTTGCCAAACACTGCGAGCCAAACGCACTGGGGATTTGTGGACGTGCGGGTTACCCGGTGCCGTTCGTGCGCGGGTATGAGAACCCACTCCCCGGCGGAGAGGGCGACGCGCCCGCGCCCCTCGAACTCCAGTTCTGCGGAGCCCTGGAGCACGGACACCCACTCCCACTCGTCCTGGTCATACCAGAACCCCTGGGGGGAAGTGTGCCCCTCGGACACAATGCGCTCAACGCGGGGCCCTCCCCCCACTGCCAGGACCTCCGTAAACTCCTCAGCCCGGGAACTGCCCCCGCTAAAAACAGCGGGGGCAAAGAGATTCCCCTTTTGAAAGGTCATTCGTAAATCACGTTGTGCTAATGCTTCCGCCGTACTGCGAAGGGCAGCAGAGCCAGAAGGCTGAGTCCGGCAAGGCCTGCGCTGCACCCGCCGCCGCCACCGCCGCCACCGCCGGTACTGCCGCTGCCCGTGATGTTGATGAAGCACTTCCGCTCAAAGCTCTTCTCACTGTCTGCCTTGTTGGTGAATTTCACGGTGAGCGTCGCGTCTCCCTCGCTGGTCAAAGAACTGACCAGAATGTGGGGAGTGATGTTCAGACCATTATCATAATAATACTGAGCCTGCACCATGGTTTTAGGATAGTTAAGGTCCACATTCCAACCTGAAACAGCCTCGCTGCCTTTGGTATTGAACTTAATATACTGGTTTGCAGTGCCAGTCTTCATCGTCAGCTTCGGCGGATTCAGCTCAAAGGGCCAGGCCTCCGTGATGTCGGCACTGTGCAGTTTAATGCTTCCGGAGATGTCCATGCTGATGCCCACTTCGCCTGAAGTCGGGAACGTATGCGTGTAAACCACATGTTTATCCCCGGAGGTGTCCATTGAAGCACAGGTGCCGTCTGTAAAAGCAATGGAACAATCCTCGCTCGTTTCTACGCTGGAAAGTTCATAGATGAACTTCACCTCTCGCTCCGCCTCGATCTGCAGCCTTGACGAGGCCTCCACAACATCCGTGCCGTCGTATGTGTAGACCGCTGATAAACCTCCGGCCCATGCGCACGGCGCCATGAGAGCGACACAAAGCACAGACAGAATAAAACGTTTCATTAAATAAACCTCCCTAAATAGAATATCGCTGAACCCCTGAACGGGTTTTATCTCTGCGTCAGGTGCAGGGCAAAGCCGCCGACCTCACGGTCCAGATAGGCGGAGAGCAGTTCCCCGTTCGGGCCCCTCCGCTCCGTCTCAACCCGCAGTCCAAGCCCCTTGCGCTTCAGGAAAGCCTGAGCGCGCACCATGCTGAGGACAGACAGGACAAAATGGCCCTTCATGCCCAGGTAGGGGGCCTTGAGAAACTCAAAACCCTCTCCCGCGAAGAAGCTGTTTTTGCTCTCCTGAAGATCGAAGCCGAAGATGGAACACATCAGCTCCGCCTCGGAACGGGATGTGCCGGGGTCCGGCTCGTTGATGCCCACATGGTGCAGCTCAAAGCCCACGGCGCGGACAACAGCCTGGCGGCAGAGCCGTGTAATCTCCTCCCACTGGCCTGCGGCGATAAGGTCGGGGCGCACCATCCATGTCCCCGCAGCTGCCAGGACGCTGGGCATGGACAGGTAGCCCTGCACATTGGAGACGTTGAGCCCGCCGGAGGGAATGAAGCGCATGCCGTGATAGGGCCCGGCGAGCGCCGCCAGCATGGCCGGGCCGCCCGACTGTTCCGCGGGGAAGAACCGAAGGACGGAAAGCCCCATGCGGATTCCCTGCTCAATCTGCGTGGGGTTGTTGGCGCCTGGGATGATGAGAACGCCGTTGTCAAGACAGTACTGGACGAGCTCCGGGTTGAAGCCGGAGGCTGTCAGGAACTTTGCGCCGGCCGCGACGGCGCGCCGGGCCTGCTCCACCGTCAGAACCGTGCCGGCCCCGACGAGAAGGTCGGGGAGCTCGGACGCCAGAACGCGGATAGACTCCTCCGCGGCGTTCGTGCGGAAGGTGACCTCCGCAACGGGCAGATCCCCCTTGAGCATGGCAGCGCCAAGGGGCAGCGCGTGGTTGGGATTGTCCACAGCGATGACAGGCACAAGCCCGATCTCCGCTATCTGTTTGAGCACTTCCTTCATGGCAGATCAAATCCTCCTCAGGCCGGAATGAAATCACCTATCTGTTTATACTATAATAAACTAAGGAAGGAAAAATTTCACGATGGAATTGAGGGAGGATGAATGGAGCCTGCGGGGAGCGAAACCCCTTTCTCAGAAAAGATGGCCTCCTGGCGCGGGCCCCTCTGCCGTGCCCTGAGGCGGCGTGTGGGGGAGGCGGTGGCGCGCTGGTCGATGATTGCGCCCGGTGACCGTATTCTGGTCGGGCTCTCCGGAGGAAAGGACAGCCTGGTGCTCCTTCACGCTCTCTCCGATATCCGGCGGCGAAGCCCCGTAAAATTTGAGCTGGCCGCCTGCACGGTGGCTCTGACGGGGATGGACACCCCGGCCCTGCGGGATTACTGCGCGGCGCGGGACGTGTCTTACACTGTTCTGGAGCAGCCCATTATGGAGATTATTGAGGAGCGCGGCGAGCGCTCGCCGTGCAGCTTCTGCGCCAACATGCGGCGCGGGCGGCTGTGTGCCTGGGCGGCAGAGCAGGGGTTCAACAGGCTGGCCCTGGGGCACTCCATGGATGACGCGGTGGAGACCTTTTTTATGAACCTGCTTCGGGCGGGGAGGGCGCGGAGCTTTCTGCCCGTTGTCCTTATGTTCCGGACCGGCGTGACCGTGATACGCCCCCTTGTCCTCTCGACGGAGGCAGCGATTATCGACGAGGCGAAGCGGCTGGCCCTGCCCATTCTTGAGACGGCCTGTCCCTATGCGGGACACACGGAGCGGCAGAATGTGCGGGAGCGGATAGACCGGCTTCGCGGAGAGTTCCCGGACCTTTACAGCAAGGTGCTGAATGCCCTGAAGAACCTGAGCGGCGCGGACGCATGGAGCGGCGGCTCAGGGGAAAAATAGAGGAATGACATGGCGATACCTGATGATGTGAAACTGACCCCATGGATGGATCAATACCGGAAGTTCAAGGAGCAGTACTCCGACGCGCTGCTCCTCTTCCGCATGGGGGACTTCTACGAGCTGTTCTTTGACGATGCCCGTGTGGCTGCGTCGGTGCTG
Organism: Fretibacterium sp.; assembly: GCA_024695065.1. Taxonomy (GTDB): domain Bacteria; phylum Synergistota; class Synergistia; order Synergistales; family Aminobacteriaceae; genus JAFUYV01. The sequence goes on from JAILIX010000037.1 coordinate 3,886, forward strand.
GACATTGCCCTGACTGCCCGGGACTCTGAGAAAAAGATTCCCATGGCTGGCGTGCCTCACCACGCGCTGAACCTCTACCTGGGCCGCCTCATCAAGGCGGGGTACCGGGCTGCGGTCTGCGAGCAGATTGGCGATGTTCCCGCGAAGGGCATTGTGGAGCGGCGTGTGGTGCGGGTGGTGACGCCGGGGACCTATGTTCCGGAGGAGGGGAGCGGGGACCCGGGGGAGACTCCGTCGGGCGGGGCCGGACACCTGGCCGCGGTCCTGCCTCTGCGGGACGGAAGGGCCGCTGTGGCTCTGCTCTCCGTGGACACGGGGCGCCTTGAGGCCGGAACGCTTCCCGGACGGGATGCCGCCGCTCTTTTCTCGGCCTTCGCGCCGGGGGAGGTTCTTTATCCCTCCAGCATTCAGGAAAAAAACCTTCCGGTCTTCGTCCGGGAGGCAGCCTCCCTCCGTCCTGCGGCCCCGGAGTCCTTCAAAACGGAAAACGCTGCCCGCCGGCTGGCCTCAGCTTTGGGAAAAACAGAAAGAAAGGCCGGCAAAGTGCGTCTGGCGGGGTTTGGCATTGATGAGCAGGATCCCTGTGTGGGGCCTGCGTGGGCCGTGCTGGATTACCTCTCTGCGACGCAGTTCAGCGCTGTCCGCCATGTCCTGCGTGTCACGCCGCTCCTGGCAAGGGGGCGTATGAGCCTTGACGCTGCGGCCCAGCGGAACCTCGAACTCATTCCGGAGATGGCCTCCGGCCCCTCGCTCCTTTCCTGCCTGGACCTGTGCCGCACGCCCATGGGGCGGAGAACGCTGCGGGAATGGCTGCTGCGTCCCCTGATGGACGTGAAGGCCATTGAGCGGAGACAGGACGCTGTGGGGATCCTTGTCGGGGACGCGGCGGACAGATCCCGGCTTCAGGATATCCTCGCCGGCATGCGGGATATGGAGCGAGCCCTGTCTCGTCTGTCCCTTGGGGCAGGGGGGCCGCGCGACCTGGCGGCCATACGTGACACCCTGCGCCTGCTGCCCGACCTGACGGCGCTGACCGGTCTGACTTCGGAGGAAAAGGAGCCTCTGGCCGGACTGCTTCGTTCCTTTCCCGACCTGGCTCCCCTGTGCGGCTACCTTGATTCGGCGCTGGAGGAGGACCTGCCGCGGGCGTTGGGGATGAAGCCGGCCATTCGTTCGGATTTTAATGAGGAGCTTGCCTCGTGGCGCGAAGTCTCTGAGAAGGGGGAGGCATGGCTGGCTGAATATCTGGAAAAAGAGCGGGCTGCCTGCGGATCCCCGCGTCTGAAGACGGGCTATAACCGCGCGTTTGGCTATTATCTTGAGATCGGCAAGACGGGGCTGGCGACGGTGCCGCCCCACTTTGAACGCCGTCAGACGCTGGTCAGCGCCGAGCGCTACGTGACCGCGGAGCTCCGTGAGTTTCAGGATAAAATGACGCGCAGCGAGGGCGAGATCGCGCGGATTGAGGCCGAGCTGTATCAGGGGGTTGTTGAGCGTGTCGTCTCAGAGGGGGCGGCGCTTCAGATGGCAGGGCGGCTGCTGGGCATTCTGGACTGTCTGGCGTCCTGCGCGTCCGTTGCGGGAGAGCGCAATTACACGCGGCCAAGGGTGGACGAGTCGATGGGGATCACGATCCGGGGCGGCCGTCATCCTGTGCTGGAGACGACCCTGACGGACACGACCTTTGTCCCCAACGATGTCCTTCTGGGCGGGGAGGCCCAGGAGGGGGAAAAGAGCGCCCGCGTCATTATCCTCACCGGACCCAACATGGCGGGCAAATCCACCTGGCTGCGCATGACGGCGCTCCTGTCCATCATGGCTCAGGCGGGGATGTGGGTTCCGGCGGAGGAGGCGTCCTTTGGCCTGGTGGACCGCGTTTTTACGCGCATCGGAGCGCGGGACGACCTTGTGCGGGGCAGCAGCACCTTTATGGTGGAGATGCTGGAGACCGCCAACATCCTGAACAACGTGACGGACCGCAGCCTTGTCATCCTGGATGAGGTGGGCCGGGGAACAGCCACGTGGGACGGCATGAGCATCGCCTGGGCTGTTCTGGAACACCTGCAGGCCAGTTCGAAGGCGCGGGTTCTCTTCGCCACGCACTGCCATGAGCTGACCTGTCTGGAGGAACGTCTGGAGGGCGTGAGAAACTACAGCATGGCGGTGGACGAGGGGCCGGAGGGGATAGTGTTTTTACATCAGGTGACGCCAGGACCGGCGGACCGCTCCTACGGCATCGAGGTGGCGCGTCTGGCGGGGCTGCCCGCGCCGGTGCTGCGCCGGGCGTTTGAGTTGCTGGAGGTCTTTGAAAAAGAGGGGTTTGAGCGTTCCTCCATTCCGGCACCTCTGCCTCAGAAAGCGCTGAGACAGCAGATCATGCTCTTCTCGCCGGAGACGGACGCCATCGTTGAGGAGCTGGCGGAGCTGGACGTGGACAACATGACGCCGCTTCGCGCCCTGCAGACGCTGGTTAAAATGAAGGAAAAGAGCGCCATGGTGCGGAACGCTGAAGGATAAGCTGGAGAAGGATTGGAAAAGAATCAGAAAAGGTGGCTGCGGCTTTGAAGATATGCTTTTACGCACTCAGGGAGTTTGACGAGCTTCGCTTCTGTGAGGAGTTTAAAAAAGAATTTGGCATTGATTACGTGTACACGACGGAATACCCGACGCCGGAAAATATCGCGCTGGCTGCCGGCTGCGAAGGGATCAGCTGCACGCCCTGTGATATGTCCGCTCCTGTTCTGGAGTCATTTCGCCGTGTAGGGGTGAAGTATATCCTTTGCCGGGCTATCGGATACGACCATGTGGACCTGCGCAGGGCGAAGGAACTGGGGATGAAAGTGGACAATGTCTCCTATCCGCCGACGGGCGTCGCGGATTACGCGATCATGCTGATGCTGGCGAGCGTCAGGAAGTTTGCCCATATCCTGAAGCGCACGGAACTGCAGGACTACTCCCTGAAGAACAAACTGGGCAGAGATTTCACGGCGTGTACGGTGGGCGTGCTGGGAACGGGCCGGATTGGAACGACGGTGATTCAGCACCTCTCCGGCTTTGGGTGCCGGATCCTTGCCTATGACATCTGCGGGAACGACACAGTGAAAAAATATGCGGAGTATGCCAGCCTGGATAGGGTCTTTGCGGAGTCGGACGTCCTGACCCTGCACATGAATGCCAATAAAGGCAACCACCACATTATCGGCCGGGATGCCATCGCGAAAATGAAAGAGGGCGCCTATATCATCAACACGGCCAGTGGAAAGCTGATTGATTCCGAGGCCCTGATTGAGGGCATTGAAAGCGGAAAACTGGGCGGCGCCGCACTGGATGTCGTGGAGTTTGAGAATGGACTTTATTATTACAACCACATGGGGAAGGTCATGGTGAACCCCAAACTGGCCGTCCTTCGCTCCTTCCCGAATGTCATTATCAGTCCGCACACCGCCTTTTATACGGCCGAGAATGTCCGGGAGATGGTCAGGGGGAGCTTCAAAAGTCTGGCGGACTTTGAGTCTGGCTCAAAGGCGTCGGGCTTCGAGGAAGAATGCGGATTCTGAGGCGGGGGAGAAACCGGTATGCCGCCGATTAGGGAACTGCCCGAGGGAGTCTGGACGCGCATTGCAGCGGGCGAGGTGGTGGAGCGTCCGGCCTCGGCGGTGAAAGAGCTGGTGGAGAACGCGCTGGATGCAGGGGCGCGGCGTGTGCGTGTGCGCCTGTGGGACG
>JAILIX010000052.1 GCA_024695065.1 Fretibacterium sp.
CTGCGGCTGCTCTACAGCCTCAACCCTATGGTTGGGGTGATTGATGGTTTTCGCTGGTGCATTCAGGGAACGACAGAACTCTATCTGCCGGGGGTCTTCTTCTCTGCGGTTATTTCACTCCTTGTTTTCTTCAGCGGGATAGCGTTCTTCCGCCGCATTGAGCGCTCTTTCGCGGACTTCATCTGAGGAGGGCCCATGATGTCGACAGCCATTAAAATTGAAAACCTGGGCAAGCGTTACCTGTTGACTCACCAGCCATCGCACACGCTGCGGGAGGCGCTGTCCCTCAGGGGCGGGCTGGCGGTTCACCGGCTGCTCCACCCCTTTGAACGCCGTGCGTCCTCCTCCCCGGCGACCCTCGCCAAGGAGGAGTTCTGGGCACTGAGAAATCTTTCCTTCAGCGTCGGGGAAGGGGAGAGGGTCGGAATTATCGGGCACAACGGAGCAGGGAAATCCACCCTGTTAAAACTTCTGAGCCGCATCACAGAGCCTACGGAAGGCCGTATTTCTCTCCGGGGACGGGTTTCCAGCCTTCTGGAGGTGGGAACTGGCTTTCACCCTGAGCTGACGGGAAGAGAGAATATTTATCTGAACGCCGCCATACTGGGGATGACCCGGGCGGAGATTCGACGGAACTTTGACGCCATCGTGGACTTCGCCGGGGTTGAAAAATTTCTGGATACGCCGGTGAAGCGTTATTCCAGCGGGATGTACATCCGCCTGGCCTTTGCTATCGCGGCGCACCTGAACTCGGAGATCCTGATTATCGACGAGGTCCTCGCGGTGGGGGACATGGAGTTCCAGAAGAAGTGCATGGGCAAAATGGATGAGGTGAGCCACAGAGAGGGGCGAACCATCCTCTTTGTCAGCCACAATATGGGGGCTGTCTCTCAGCTTTGCAGCCGTGTCATATACCTTGAGAAGGGGCACGTCCTCCTAGATACCTGTAATGTCTCCGAAGGCATCCGGCAGTACATAAACACATCCCGGGCGGAAAAGTCCGTGACGGAGTGGCGAAACCCAGGCGGTTTATTTGAGAATCCGTGGTTTAAACCACTGCGCTTCGGGCTGTATGATGGGGAAGGCCGGAGAATCTCCGGGACTGTGGAACGCCGGGATAAGGTGTGGCTGGAAATCGAGGGGATGACGGAGACTCCGGATCCGGCTCTGGGCGTGGGCTACGCCCTCTACGCGGGAGATGGAACCCTGATCTGCCAGAGCTATCAGACGGATCAAATGGGAGGAACGGATGAACTCCCTGAACTGAGTCGCCGGACATGTCTTCGCGCCCCGGTCCCCCTGAGCCTTCTGAACCTTGGGGATCTGAAGTTTGAGCTGCTGGTCCTTCTGCATGGCCGGCAGTGGATTATCCCGTCCGGCAGTACAGCCCCATCGGTGTTTCTCAGGCTGGATGGAATACTCAACGCTTCTCATTACTCCCTGACCAAGAGGCCAGGGCCGGTTGTCCCCGATATCCCCTGGGCTCTGAAGAATGTGCCGGAAGGTGGGGAGAGGTGACGATGACGCCTCTTGTTGCTGTCATTATCGCGACGAAAAACCGCAGCGATGATATTGCGCGGCATGCCCTCTCCAGCCTGGAGCGTTCAACATTCCGGGATTTTGTCTGCGTCGTGTGGGACGCCAGTGACGATGATAAGACAGAGAAGGCCGTTGATGGAAAAACGTGGAATTTTCAGCTTCAATACGTTGAAGCTCCGCGTGTGGGCTCCTCATCACAGCGCAACGACGCGGTGGAGCGTGTGCTCCTGAGTTATCCCTCCGTCCGTTATGTCTTCTTTATGGATGACGACAGTGAAATATCGCCGGATGCCCTTGACGGAATTCTCGCAACCTTTGCACTGCCGGATGTTTCCTTCGTCAATCTCCCCATGTACCCGACAAACGCGGGAGAAGGGGAGGCAAGGTGGGCTGCCTGTATCAAGCGCTGGCTGGGATGGAACCGCTATGGGGCTACGGACTTTCTGTACAACTACAAATCCGGCGAAGGGGAACCCGGGAAACTGGCGGATTGGGCCGGAGGGAGCGGCATGACCGCGGAGGTTGGCGTCTTTCGTGAGGGGTATCGCTTCCCGGAGGACTTTCAGCGCTTTGGCGGTTACGCCCTTGGAGAGGATTTTGCGTTCACATTCTATCTTTACAGGAAAAAAGGCAGGCGCATTGTCAACAGTCTGGGGGGACACTTCCTGCACTTCCCGGCACGGAAAGGACGACTCAACGTTTTCGGCATGGCTGCCTCCAAATGGTATAATTTCCATCTGCTGTTTGCTGCCCTCTACGATGACATCCATGGAGCGCGTCTCCTTTGGCTGAAGCTAAAGTTTAAGCTTTTCATGGTGATTGCCGCCCTCAAATGCCTTGTCCGCGCCCGAAGCCTGAACCCGCTTCCGGCTCTGCGGGGGATAAGGGAGGCGCGAAAAGCGTTGAAAGAATACCCAAAGAGCAAAGATATACAAAAATTGTTTTGTAAGCAATAAGAGCGAATTAATCACCAATAATAAGGCGGAGCAGGGATTTTTTCCCCGCCCCGCCTTTTCTGCTTCGGATGACCTGAATTACCTGATGATCAGGTCTGGCTGGGCACGGCCGGTGAAGCGCACCGCCGGATCATACATGCCCATCGCGGAGATGGGGGGAACGACGAAGGTTCCTTTTGTCACCGCGCGTACCCTGAAGCCGTAGACGGTCTCCTCGCCAAGCCGGTCAAAGAAGAGCACCAGCCGGTCATCCCGTACATCGCTCACAATGCCGTAGGACTTTCCGCTCCAGTCCTCAGTCTGGTCAATGCGCGGGTTCTCAATTTCAAAACCGGCAGGGAGCAGGCAGGACACAGCGAGGTTACTGACAGGAACCGATGGCTTCAGCGTCAATATGGCCTGAAGTTTCATCCCCTGAGAGACAGGCTGGGTGAGGTCCACCGCGTTGCCCCTGTCGTCGAGCCAGGTGCACTCAATATTAAGCCCTCTGCGCTCCGCCCTGGGCTGCGACCTGGGGGTCCCCATCAGACTCCAGGAATAATATCCCTTTCCCTCGCCTGACACATCCAGCAGAAGATCCTCAGGCAGTCCGGAGATGGGGAGAGAGGATGGCATGCCGCTTTCATAGGTCAGCAGTTCTTTTCCTCCGCCGGTCAGCGTTCCCTTCAGCGACGCCCTGCCGCTGCCAACTTTCAGGTTATAACGCGCCAGAGCCATAAGGGCGGCGGCGTTGTCCTGGGTGTTGTACCATTTGTCGTCATGACACTGCCGGACAAGGCGGGCTGCCAGGTCCGCGGCCTCCGTGGCCTGAGGCTCCACCTCCAGCCAGAGCGAGAGAAGCAGAGCCGTGTTGCGGACATCGGACTCAAGGGTGTGCCAGCGGGCCTCACAGGGAAGGGACCCAGAGCTCAGACTCAACTCACGAAGAGCATCCGCCCGACCGTCGATCAGAGCCTGGGCACCGGCCAGCCAGATGGCCCCGGAGGGCCACATACTCTCCTTATGCTCCCTCAGATACTCCAGCCAGCCCAGCGGCTTTTCCCCGGCGAGGGCGAGGACGCAGGCCGCGTAGGCCTTTGTCGTAAAGTCGTCCTTTTCCTCTGTCGGGTACTGGTACGAAGGCATGGAAGCAAGATATTGCTTCAGCCAGCCCATAGCTCCTTCCAGCATATCCTCCGGGTAGTTCACCCCCGCGTTCCGTGCTTCAATCAGGAAATGCGCTGCGTAGACGCTGCCCCATGCGTAGGGCGTGCCGTTCCCGGGCCATGCCGCAAAGGATCCATTGTAGAGCTGCATCGCCTGAATCCGGGCAATGGCTGACTCCGTCCGGTCCTTCACTGCCTGACTGTTGACCATGAGCGGATCAATTTCCGCGACGGCGTCCGGCAGAACAAGGAAGGGCCACGCTGTGGACAGGGTCTGCTCAAGGCATCCGTAGGGATAGTTCAGCAGATAGGTGACGGCCTGGGTCAGGTCCACTGCCGGTGTCCCGGCGAGGTTGATTGTCCCCTGAACCTTACCGCTGAATTCCTCCAGCGGGATATGAATTTCCGTGGCGCCGTCCTCAAAGACGCCGGAACCGGACTGGGCCACAACAGGCCACGGCGAGCGGATGGGCAGGTCGATCTCCTGACGGAATTCCCTTTTCTCTCCATCCTCCGTCCATGAGGTGGTGACAGCCCAGGTGGCAGAGTCAGCATCCGAGACGTGGACCAACGTGCTCCAGGACTTGCTGCTGCCCGGGGCCACCTTCAGGGTTGTCTCCTTGTCTTCGGGGCTCAGTCCCCCCCGGACGTCAATATGAATCGTAATCTCGCGCTCCTCATCCGACTGGTTGAAGACCGAGAACGGCGCGACGAAGGTGTCGCCCGGCGCGGCAAAGCGGGGCAGGTTCGCCTCTGTCACTACGCTGCGCGCAATCTGGACTGGCTGCTCCACCCTGCCGAAACGGCTTCCGTCCGCGACAACCGCGAAGAGCCGCCCACGTCCGCTGAACTCCGGCAGCGGCAGTTCCGCCTTCACAACGCCGTTTTCATCCGCCGCAAGAGTCCCCTGGAAGAGCGAGAGTATCCTGAAGCGCTGGACGTTCGGGTTCCCGGCCAGGGCCGCCATCGCCTCACCGCCCGCGGGATGCAACGGCTCCGTGGCGCGGGACTCGACGGGGATGAGCAGGTCATAGAGGTCATAGCCTCTGGACCCCAGTTCCCGAAGTCCCCAGAAGTGGTTCAGCAGATCGGGGACCTTGTAATTTGTCAGACCCAGCACCGCGTCATCCACCAGCGCCAGAGCCACGTCCGCTTTCCTGGCCGGCCTGCCCTCCGAGTCCTTCAGCGTCAGTGTCACCGGCAGCGTCGCAGCAGGCTCGGCCTTCTCCGCCGCCTTCAGGGCCACATCCAGCTTATAAGTGGAGAGGTCCATCCTGATTCGCGCCAATCCCGCCGCGCGGTGTCCGCCCCAGGCTTCCGCGTCGTCCTCAAGGACAGGGCGAATGAGCCAGGCGGTCAGCCACGCGTTGGGCATCATGGCTTCTGTGACAGGAATGTCCACGGTGACCTCAGCCCCATCCGCCTTAAGGACCTGGCGTGAGATGGGACGGGAGCCCTCCACATTGACGAGCAGCAGCCCTTCGAACGGGACACGCAGTGTTGCCTTCGCTGTCTCTCCCGGCCTGTAGAAGTCTTTGTCCATTGCCACGTCAATGCGGTCAAGGAGCTGGGATCCGTTGCGTCCGGCGTACTGCGGGTCGTCAGCGAAGAAGCGGCAGACAGCCCGCGCGCTGTCATTCTCATCGGACACCCGAACCATATAGGTGCCCCATTCCTCAGGCTGGAAGGAGACGGAACCAAGACCGTTCTTCAGTGTCAGGGTCTTCTCCGCGACCTTCGACAGTTCCTCCGAACTCTGCCACCGGCGGTAGCCGTCGACCTCTACCATGTTATAGTTCCACGTTACGCGGTAGAGCGCTGCCGTAAGTTCGCCCGGATCCGCGGGGTTCTCCTCCGGATCAAGGGCGGCGACCCTGAACTCAAGGTCTTTTTTCACTGCCATAGTGTCGCTGCCGGAGGCGATGCCAATCAGCCAGGGAGCGGGGAAGTATGGACGGGTGACGGAGCTTGATATCCAGCGTCCGCCGTCCTCCATGACCTCAGCCCTCAACGTGACGTCAATGGTCGATGCGGCCTGCCAGTCCGCCGTCAGGTCGAGAGTGCATGACGCAGCCCCATTTTCGTCCAGATGATAAGTAGATCCAAAATCTCCCTCGACCCGTGAGAACGTGCGCGACGGATCCCCAAAGGCATAGCCCTTCCAGCGGTTCTGTGTGGGGCGGAAAGCAGAAGCCTGCGCCGACCACGTGACCCTGTAGGGGAGCCCGGCCCCGTCCATACCGAACAGCCAGCGTGCTGACAGGCTGCCCCGGAATGTGTCGCCCCGGGTGAGGAAATTCTCCTCAGAATCGAGCTTCACTTCGATACGCGGGGGGGCGAAATCTTCAACGTGGAAGCCAAGGGATGCCAGCGGAGAGTTCTCCTTTCCGGGCAGAGCCAAAGCCACCGTCCAGCGGCCGGTCAGGGCGTTGGAGGGCAGGGACAGATCAAGGACCGCGCTGCCCGCGTCGTTCAGCAGGATTGTCTCCTGACGTGTTTTACGGCCCAGGGGATCCCGAATGACGAATAAAACGGGGAATGGCGTGGGGGTTGTCACATCGGCATTGCGGACAACCGCCTTGAAGGATGCCTCCTCACCTGTGCGGTAGATGTCACGCGGCGAGAAGATAAGCGCGTCGTAGGGGCGCGCGTCCTCACGGAACCACGGACGCCCTGCCGTGTCAAACATCTCCTGAGAGAGCAGGTCACGGGTGAGCTGAAGATAAGTCAGGTCCCTGCCCTTTGAGATGACCGCAAGGCGCGGAGTCTGCCCTTCGTCCTTTTCCCAGGGGGCCTTTCTCTGATGCAGAAAGATGCCGTCCTTATCGGTTTTGCCCTCCGCGATGAGCTGGTTTGAGCCTGAGTAGATATGAACCTGCGCGTCTGTCACCGGTTCTGTGCCGGTGAGGGTGTTGACCCAGAGCAGAAGGCCATCTTCCCAGATACGGGCCACGGCTCCAAGGTCACTGAGGTTGAGGATTTGATTCTCCTCCGCCCAATATCCCTTCTCAAGGTCACGGACGGAGAGAAGGAAGAGTCCCCGCTCCCCATCTGCCATATCTGCCACTGAGAGGCTGCGGCGCACACGCTCATTCAGAGGCAGGGACAGGTCAAAGTCCTGTGTGTAGACGCGCCGCGCAAGGTCCTTCCGGAAATTGTGGTACTCCCCCCGGATGACGTAGGGGATGTTGTTCTCGTAGAGCCGCCACAGGCTCACCTGTAGCTGCCGGACGTTGACCAGCTCAAGGGGAATGAGCCCCTTCCCCAAAGCGGTGAGGTAAGCGCCGGGGGAAGGAAGGGAAACCTCGGAATCCAGGTCGGGCATGATAATGGCCTGTTTGAATTCCTCCCTCAGGACAAGCCCGCCCTGCTTACCGGGCAGCCCCCTGCGAAGGGTGACAACAAAACGGTCTCTGGGCCTGAAGTCCCCACGGATAAGGAAGGACTCGTCACTGTACGAGGACTCGACCGAGAAGTCCACCGCCGGCTCAATGGAGATAAAGTCCCTGGCCGTGTCCGGGTCCACCGCAAAGTTAAACGAGGCACGAATCGCCCTCTCTTCGCCCTGGATTCCTGTTACCCTCAGCATGGGGTCCAGCGCCACGGCGGCATTGTAATCCTCTTTGAGGGCCAGGTCCCCTTCGCTCCCCGTGAGACCTGCCGCGACACGAACCGTGAAACGCTGACGCGAGGTTCGCTGCTCAACAGGAACGGAAACCCGGATGGAGCGGCTGGGAAGCGAGCCGTTGAAGGTGTAATCCAGCGCCTTTCCCTGCTCGTTCAGCACACGCAGGAAGCCTTTGAGACGGTTGGGGTCTATCTTCATGTTGAAGTTCAGAGTGAACAGGGCCCGGCCGTTGGGTGCCATCGTGGCCTTGATGTCCGTGGGCTCCGGAGAATCCGTCTGGAAACGGAATGATCCCTGTCCCACCGGATTTCCCCTGCGGTCCCTCAGCCCCTCATTCAGGGTCGCTGTGTAGGCCGTTGCCAACTTCAGCGGAGCCAGCAGTCTGGCCGTGAACGTGCGATCGTTTGTCCACCTGCCCTCGGCCTGAACAGATGGGGTGACAGTAAATGGGAAATCCTCCGCAGATACAGGCTTCCCCGTGGATTTCCTGTCCACCATCGGGTTGCGGAACACCACTTTGAAGGAGACGTTATCCGCCACTCTCCCTGTCGGAGAAAAACTCCGAACCCCCAAAGGAGCCTTCCTGTTCCCGGCAGCCCTTGCGGATGGCTGTCGGGGAGCGCTGAACGCAGGGGCAGCCAGCCCCACGCAGAGCGCTGCAAGAGCTAAAAGCCAAACGGTTCTTCTCATCATGCGCATGACGAACCTCCTTAAATAAGTGTAAGATAATGTGATTATACTATCAGATACAATGGGATGCCAGTGTACGGTATAATAATGAAAAGGGAAAGGCGGTGCGGCGGTATGGACGAAAGGCAGGGACAGGGAGCAGAGAAAGGCATCCGGCAGTTCATCGTCGTAACAGGCATGAGCGGTGCGGGCAAGACGATGACGCTGAAGGTTCTTGAGGACTTCGGCTTCATTACGGTTGACGGTCTTCCGCCGGAACTTCTTCCCCGGCTTTTTCATCTTCTGGCCGACAAACCCTCAGCCATTGAGAGAGGGGTTGTCGTCACTCTTGACGTACGCAACGTCGACAGCAGCCCGCTTCACGCGGAGGCGGGAGACTTCATCCGGGCCATCGATGCGGTGCGTGCAGGTTCAACCGGCTTGGTGCGGGTTGTTTTCCTCACCGCGTCGGACGAGGAACTCCTCCGGCGCTATGAAAGAACCCGGCGTGTTCACCCTCTGGCCAGGGGGCTGTCCACCCGCGATGGGATACTGAGGGAGCGGGAGGTACTGGCACCGGTTCTGGAGAGGGCCGATATCGTTATTGATACTTCCATGATGGATTTGCACCAGCACAGGGAACGCCTGGTAAAGGAGTTTTTCGAGGACTCAGAAGGGAGTGTTTCGCTGCTCATCAGCTCCTTTGGGTTCAAGTACGGCGTTCCCCAGGATGGCAGTTTCGTTCTGGATGTCCGGGGGCTTCCCAATCCCTATTATGTGGATGAGCTCAGGGACCTTACCGGTTCGGACAGTCCCGTTCAGGATTACCTGCGTACCTTCCCGGAGACTGAGGAGTTTATGACCCGTTGCCGGAACTTTCTGGACTTTGCCATTCCCCAGTACCTCAGAGCGGTGAAAGCACAGCTTCACATTGCTGTTGGCTGCACGGGGGGGCGTCATCGTTCCGTAGCTGTGGCGGAATGGCTCTATGAGGCCTATGCGGCAAAATATGGGCGGGCTGCCCGTATCATCCACCGCGATAAGGCTGCAGCCCCCCTTCAGGGGCAGCAGGACTCCGTTTCCAGACCATGATGTTCGGCGCAGCGGGCTATTCCCCTTTATGGGGGTGGGCTCTGAGCTTCGTCCTTGGTGTGTTTATTACCCTTTTCCTGATTGTGGTCTTCAATGTACGTCTCTCCCGTGGGGAAAGAGACCCAATCCGCGGGGCGATTGCAAGACGACTGGCGATGGGGCCTTCCATTGTCGCGGTGGGAGGCGGGACAGGGCTTTCAACACTCCTCAGGGGAATCAAGGCCTTTACACGCAATATTACGGCCGTCGTCGCCGTGACAGACGAGGGTGGAAGTTCCGGCCGGCTCCGTACAGAGTGGGGTGTGCTGCCGCCGGGGGATGTGCGTAACTGCATTGTTGCGCTGGCGGAGAACGACAACGCTCTCAGGCGGATACTGGATTTTCGTTTCGACCGTGGGGAACTGGAGGGGCACAGTCTGGGCAATTTGCTGCTTTTGGCTGTCTCGGAGCTTTGCGGGGACTTCAGTGTCGCTGTGGAGCAGATGAACCATCTGCTGGCTATCCGCGGTCGGGTGCTCCCTGTCACGACAGAAGGCATCACTCTGGTGGGACAGACGCGGAACGGGCAGCAGGTAAGAGGAGAACTGGAGCTCTCCCGGCACGGGCGGGAACTTCAGGAGATATGGCTGGAGCCCCAGGGGGCCCGTCCGCTGGCGGATGTTCTCAGCGCGGTGGACGAGGCGGATATTATTCTGCTGGGACCAGGCAGCCTCTTTACCAGTGTGATTCCCAATCTGCTGCTGCCGGAGTTCGCTGAGAAGGTCCGTGACGCGCAGGTGCCGAAAGTTTACATCGCCAACTTAATGACCCAGCCGGATGAGACGGAGGGCATGAACGTCGTTCAGCACCTCGACTGGGTGTCGGCTGCCTTAGGTGCGGTTCCTGACTGCATCATCGTCAACAGCGAGCCCATCCCTGAGGATATTGCCGCGTCCTACGCGGAGCAGGGAGCTGTTCCGCTCTATCTGGACCGCCGGCAGCGGGAGATTATACAGGGAATGGGGTGCCTCTGCATCGAGGCCCCGACGGCGCTGATGACCACAGGCCAGCCTGGGCCGGGAGGAACAGAGGGCCGGCGCATTCTGAGGCATGACCCGCAGAAGCTGGCCGCGATTATTTTCCGTTTCTGCCGCCACCTGGGGGTCTCCGGCTCTGGCACGGAAGAAGAGTGAGACTCATGTTCGTTCACAGGAACAGTCTGGTTGACGCCATCTGGGACGAGTGGAGGCTCTGCGCCGCCGATGGGAATGACATCGAGGCAGAGTGTATGGGAATACTTGCCGGCCTTCTGCCCACGTTCAGGGGGGGGCAGGGGGGGGGTACCCACCTGAGCTTAAATCCGGCCAGGAACCGCCTGCGCGTGGTTCACCGTCTGTTGACCCTCTGGCGGCGTACCCCCTGGTATCCTGCGCTGGACATCGGGGATATCATCGATTTCCCGGACAGGGAACCGTGCCGGAGGGGAAGTGTCCTGATTCACCTCCCGGCGGCTTTCCCGGAGGAGGTTGAGGGCTTTGCAGGGGACCTTGCGCGGGACCTTGCCGGGAGAGCGCCGGAATCTCCTGGGGACTTTCCCTCCGTTGTATGGGCATGGCTGCGGGGTCTGTGGGGGAGCCGCGGGGGGCTTTACCTGCCGAAATCGGGTTATTATCTGGTGTTTCGTGTGGGCATTCCCTCCATCGCGGGGCCAATGAGGTCCATTCTTTCCCGGACGGGGCTCCGCTGGCGGGGACGTGTCTTTCACGGGGCTCAGGAGATGTTTCTCAGGGATCAGGAAAGCATCGTAACGTTCATCTGCAACCTTGGCCTTCCTTCTTCCTCGCTGAAGCTGGAGGAACGGGCGATTATGCGTTCCATGCGTGACCGGGCCAATCGTGTCAGCAACTGTGACACAGCGAACATCCGGCGAACCCTCCGTGTCGCGGAAGAACAGACGGGACTGGCCCGGAAAGCAAGCCGTGAGGGGCTTCTGCCGCTGCTTCCGCCGGCGCTGAGGGAGCTGGCTGAGGCGCGCCTTGCCAACCCTGAGGCGTCTCTTTCAGAACTGGGGAAGAAGCTGACCCCCCCGATTCAGAAAAGTACTGTAAAATATCGCTGGGCTCGCCTGAGCGATTACGTCAAAAAGGAGTGTTGTTGATTTGAAGTTGAAGACATTTGAGGTCAAAGACGTTCAGGATAAAAAAGTCCTGATGAGGGTGGACTTCAACGTTCCGTTCAAGAACGGCGTAGTGACGGATGACGCGCGCATCCGCGCCCATGCCGGCACGCTGAAGAAGCTCCTGAACGCCGGCGCGAAGGTGGCGCTTGTTTCCCATTTCGGCCGTCCCAAAGGGAAGGTTGACCCCGCTTTTTCCCTCTCTCAGATTGTGCCGGATGTGGAGAAGGCTTACGGAATCAGGGTCCGGTTCGTGAATGATTGTGTGGGGCCTGAGGTGGCGGAGGCTCTGGCCGGTCTCCGGGACCCGGCCAGGGAGATCCTGCTTCTGGAGAACTCCCGTTTCCACCCTGAGGAACAGAAGAACGATCCGGACTTTGCGAAGCGGATGGCCGCGCCCTTCGACGTGTTCGTTATGGACGCTTTCAGCGCCTGCCACCGGGCTGACGTTTCCACCAGCGGCGTCATCCCGCTGCTCACATCCTTCGCCGGGGACCTGCTGACGCGTGAGGCGGAGATGCTGGGGGCCGTCAGCGAGAATCCCGCGAAGCCTTATGTCCTCATCCTCGGGGGAGCCAAGGTGTCCGACAAGATCGCGGTGGTGGGCAATCTGCTGGACAAGGCCACAACGATTCTTATCGGCGGCGGCATGGCCTACACGTTCCTCAGGGCCAGGGGACTGGAAACCGGCAAATCCCTCTGCGAGGAAGACAGACTGGACTTCGCCAGGGAGACCCTTGAGAAGGCCGAAAAGATGGGAGTAAAGGTGCTTTTGCCCGTGGACAGCGTCGTGGCGGAGGGCCTGGAATCCACGGAGACAAGCCTTGCGGAAATCTCAGCCATGCCCGCCGGAAAAATGGGTCTGGATATTGGGCCCAAAACTGTGGACCTCTTTGTGGACGCGCTGAAGGGCGCGAAGTCCGTCCTCTGGAACGGGCCGATGGGGGTCTTTGAGAACCCGCTTTTCGCGGAGGGCAGCAAAAAAATTGCTGAGGCGGTCGCGGACTGCACGAAATGCGGCGCGGTCACGGTCATTGGCGGTGGAGACACGGCTTCCGCCGTCCGTCAGTTTGGTGTGGCAGACAAAGTCTCCCACGTCTCAACAGGCGGCGGGGCCAGCCTTGAATACTGCGAGGGGAAAAAGCTCCCCGGCATGGCACCGTTTGAAGTTAAGTAAACTTCTTAAAAATTACAGGACATATTGGGGGTCTGCAAGTTGAAGAAGATTTATCTGTACGGAAACTGGAAGATGAACATGACAAAGGCGGAGACGGAGGGATTCTTCAGGGGATACGCCGCCGCGGTTGAGCCCTTTGCCGGAGATCTGGGCACGGGGCTGGAGGTTGCGGTCTTTCCCGCTTTTACCTCCATCTGGGAGGCGGGCTACCGCGCGAAGGACCTGAAGTGCCCTCCCATCATTGGCGCCCAGAACTGCTATTATGAACCTAAGGGGGCGTTTACCGGTGAGGTTTCCATCCCCATGCTGAAGGAGCAGGGCGTTACTCATGTCATCCTTGGCCACAGCGAGCGGCGTCACATCTTCGGCGAGCCAGATGATCTGGTGGCGAAGAAGGTCAAAGCCTGTCTTGACGCCGGGCTGACCCCGGTTCTGTGCTATGGCGAGACCCTTGAGGAGCGGGAAGGCAACCGGACCTTTGACATCATGGACCGACAGATTCGTTCCGCCCTGAAGGGCCTGACCCCTGAGGAGATGGGCAAAATCATCTATGCCTATGAGCCCGTGTGGGCCATTGGGACGGGCAAGACCGCCACATCCGCTCAGGCGCAGGAGGTTTGCGGCTGGAGCAAGAAACTCATCGCGGAACTGGCGGGAAAGGATGTCGCTCCTGTGGTGCTCTATGGCGGAAGCGTAAAGGGTTCAAACGCCGGGGAACTGCTCTCGATGGAGTCCATTGACGGGGCTCTCGTGGGAGGGGCCTCCCTGAAGCCGGAGTCTTTCCTTGAAATTTACGGTGCTTATAAGAATCAGCGCCGGTGAACATTCATTAAAATTAAAATAAGGGGGGCTTTACAGTGAAGTTGCGGAGTTTTTTGTTTAAGGTAGGGCTTGTGGTCACGCTGTCCCTGTGTGTTTTTTCGGCGGCGTGGGCAGCAAATCCTGAGGACGCGCTGAGCGCGAGGCCGAAGGAGTCCATGTATGTTGTTCTGGGCCTTGAGGATCTTGGGGCCCTGCTGCGCTGGGGCCTGTCAGAGGAGAACCTGAAGACTTTTGCCCCATTGGCTGATCTCGATGAAGATTCGATTCAGATGATTACCTCCACGCTGGCCAATATTCCTGTGAAGTCCGCGGCCCTGGTGGTTGGGATGACGGCGGAGGGAATGCCATTTTTACAGGCCGCTCTTTCCGGAGCTGAGGCGGAGAATGTTGGGGAGTTTGTGCTGGGTAAGGGCAACCCAATGGCTCCGATGATTGAAAGTATGCTCCAGGAGAGTGAGATTGCCTTTGAGATGAAAGACGGCCTCCTCCTGTTGAGCTTTGGTGCGGACTGCCTCAAAGAGGGCCTCTCGGCCCTTGAGGATGAGAGCAAACGTCTTTCCATCAAACGCCGTTTCCCGGCGAAGGATTTTGCCTTATTCCACACGGACCTTGAAACCGCGGGAACCATCAGCGTGTCTATGGCCGAGGATGACGAGGCCCGCGCCGATGCGGAGGAGAAGTTAAAGAGCCTTAAAAACTATTTCCGGGCGCCCATTGACGTGGAGATGGGTTTTGAAAGCTTCAGAGATCGATTCCTCATCTCGGTGGGGATGAACCTGAGGGAAGCGATGAAGCCAGACTTCCTGAAGGACTTTGAGAATCTTAAACCTGTGCCCGGCGGACATATCAGCCTGCTGGGGGAGGGAAGCCCGCTGGCCGCTCTGGGCTCGACTCTGAACCTGAGGAGTTTAAGACGTTATGAAGAACTGAAGGAAACCGTGGATGAGGGACTGGAAGCACTGAAAGAATTTGGGCTCTCCGTGAAGGACATCCAGAGCCTTGTCAACGGCAGTTTCTCTCTGACGGTTGGAGGCGGATTCTTCCAGTGCGAGGGTATTCAGGTGCCCAACCTCTACATCACTCAGACGGGTGAGGACGGCGCTGCCGCTGCAGTTGTGAATGTTCTGGCCGCAAAAGAGGATCTGCCTCTCAACCCGGTTCAGGCGGAGGGCTGGGACAAGACGCTTCAGGTGGATTCCGCTGTCAGTCCTGTTCCCTGCCTTATGGGGGCAAAGGACGAAACCATTCTTGTCGGTCTGACGGACGCGGCCTCTCTGGCAAAGACTCCCTCTCCGTCGGCCGGGCTTCAGAAACTGTTGGCGAAGGAGTCTCTTGGGGCTATGTTCCTGGATTTCGCCGGGATTCAGGACTACCTGAAGGGCGCCGAGGGCCCGCTTTCAATGGTTCTGTCCCTGGCCGGGTCTGTGACGGGGGAGGATTCCCTGACCGGTATGGCGGGCCTCATCCGCGATGTTCTGGACGCGAAACTCTCCATTCCCTCTGTCTCACTCTGGGGGTCTGATATCGAATCCTGCTTCATCGAGTTTGCCCTTGCGGAGGTCCCGTCGGGCGAGGGGCTGTGGGCCAGGCTGGCAAAGTTTGCGCTGGCTCTTCAGAACCTGTAAAGCTGGGACGGGGAGAAAGAGGAGGGGGTCGATTGACGTTTTCCGGGGCATTCAGCCATCGGACTTCAGTTTAATATGAGTTTATGACAGGCACATCCCCCGGTCCTGGGGATCGGGGGATGTTTTTTGTCCCGTTTTCATGCTTGCGCATGCTTGCGAAATAGGGGAAGTTCAGATTTGGAGGGGAGTTTAGCTTTGGAACAGATGTTGAAGGACCATTTTGACGGCCATATCGCTCCGGAATACCTTGAGGTGCCGTCCACGCCGCGGCTCTCGGAAAATGCGATGTGGCTTCTCAATCAGCGTTACTTCGTGCAGAGATACGATCCTTCATTGCCCGACGGCAGTGAGGGGCTCCGTAAGGAAGTCAGCTTCGAGGAGTTTACGCGCCGTGTTGCCCGCACCATTGCCAGCGCGGAGACGCAGTATCTGGACCCGGAGGCGGCGGATTCCCTGACGTGGCTTCAGACGCTTGAAAAAAACATCGCGAATGACATTCTGTGCCGCCGTTTTCTGTTTAACTCCCCCTGTCTCTTCAGCTCCGCTGCTGGCCTGACAGTCAGGCCGGAGTTCGCGGAATTGCTCTACAAGGGCGTGGAGAGGATGTCCTTTGCGGACTACGCCCATCTTTACGCCTCACGAACAAAGAACCAGCAGCTCTTCGCCTGTTTTGTCATCAGTGTTCCCGACAGTATTGAGGGAATCTTTGAGTCTGTGAAGGACGCCAGCATTATCAGCAAGTTCGGCGGCGGTGTGGGGGGAAACTTTGGCCATCTGAGGGAGCGCGGCTCCGCCATCAGCGGTGGAACAGGGGGCAAGGCCTCCGGGCCGGTCTCCTTCATGGAGACCTGGAACACGATGGGCGCTGTTGTGGTTCAGGGAGGGAAGCGCCGGGCCGCTCTCATGGGGATGCTGTTTGATGATCACCCGGACATTCAGGACTTTGTGAACTGCAAAACGGAGGATGGGAAGCTTTCCTATTTTAATGTCTCTGTCGCCATCTCCGACCGTCTTATGCATGCCGCGGAGGAGAACGGAACCTTTGACCTTCACTCCCGTGCCGATGGCAGCGTCGTCTCCACCATCCCGGCCCGAGACCTGCTGGACCACATCTCAGAGAGCGCGTGGAAACGGGGAGATCCTGGTGTTTTCTTCATCGACCGGGCACGTCAGGATAACCTGCTCAAGATGGGGCCGGAATGGGAAATTGAGTCGACCAATCCCTGCGGTGAGCAGCCCCTTCCCAATTACACCAGCTGCAACCTTGGCTCCATCAACGTGGAGGCCTTTGTCCACGATGGAAAATTCGACTGGGATGCTTTTCAGGATCAGGTGTTCCGCTCGATGTATTATCTGGACCTGGTCATTGATGCCTGCAGCTACCCGCTGGAAAAAATAGGGGAGAGGACCCGCAAAATCCGCCCGGTTGGCCTTGGCATTATGGGACTGGCGGACGCGTCCATTCTTCAGGGCATTGTCTACGGCTCTCAGGAATTCAACGACTTCTGCAAAAATCTGGGCGGTCTTCTGGCCCGGTCTGCCCTTATGGCTACAGCGCAGATTGTCTCCGACGCAGGCAAGGACCCCTTTCCGGAACATGGACTCGTTGACAGGCTTTTTGATGTTTTCCGCCGGGAGATAGAGGGGGAGGCACAGCTTTTCAGCCAGGTTCATCATCAGGAGGGAACGCTCTTCAGCGACAGCTGGTTTGAACACCTTTCTCAGGAGGAATACGAGCAGCTTCTGGCCCATATGAGGCAGTCCGGGATTATCCCGCGAACTTTGATCAATACCCTTGAAGAGCTGCAAAATCCCATGGCACCGTTGCCCTTTGAGGATATCAAGTTTCTTCTGAAGGCGCTGGTGCGTGGAAATCTGCGCAACAGCCGGCGGCTTTCCATCGCCCCCACGGGCTCAATCTCCATGATCCTGGACGCGAGCTCAGGGATTGAGCCGAACTTTGCCTGGTCATGGAGCCGGCGCATTGCCAGGATTGACGGAACCGGGACGGAGGATCGCGATTTCTGGCACAAACTTCTCTCCGCCGCACAGCGTGACGAGTACAAAACGACGGGCGGGAAATTATCGGACCCGGCCTTCGTCACGGCCTATGACATATCGACGCAGCAGCATGTGAACGTCACGGGAATCTTTGCCCGTATCGTGGACAGCGGAATCAGCAAGACGGTGAATCTGCCGAACTCCGCCAAGGTGGAGGATGTGCGGCGTGTTTATCAGGATTGCTATGCCATGGGGTGCAAAGGCATTACGATTTACCGTGACGGCTCCCGCTCTTATCAGCCCATCGAGATTAAAAAGGGCGATGAGCAGGAGACGGGTTCCCGCAAGGTGAAGGCGCGTCCCGGCCTTGTGGTGTTTGGCAAGACGATTAAGGAAAGTACCCCCTGGGGCAGCATTTATATTACGCTGAATTTTGACGGGACGGACCCCTTCGAAATATTTATCAACGTGGGCAAGAGCGGATCGGAACTGAAGGCTATGACCGAAGCGTTGTCGCGTGTGATTTCCATCGGTCTGCGTTCCGGAAGCCGTCTTGAGGACTTCATTGACACCCTCAAGGGGCTTTCCGGCAAAGAGTACTGGATGTTTGGCTTTGACGAGGAACATGTTGCCCGGTCCATCCCGGACGCCATCGCCCTTCTGCTGGAGAAGCTCGTGGAAAGGGAGGACGCGCCCTCGTTGCCGCATGGGCCTCACGACGGAGGCGCCATCTGTCCGGAGTGTGGTGCCCCGATGGAGATGATTTCCGGCTGTGCCTATTGCTTCAGCTGCGGATACAGCCCGTGTAAGTGACCCCTTGCCGCGTTTTCATGTTATACTAAAACACACTGACGGCGTATCCAGCGCCACCGTTTTATGACACAGTATGGATGAAGGAGTGTTTTCTCAGGTGAAAACTGATTTGCCTGTTTTGAAGATAGGAAAGTATCAGCCGCGCTATCCTCTTATTCAGGGGGGAATGGGCGTAGGTATTTCAGGCGTAAAACTCGCGGGGAACGTCGCGCGCTGCGGCGGAATTGGGACTATCGCAAGCGTGGGCCTTTGCCATGACTCGCCTCTTTTTAAACTTGAGAAGCACAACTACTTTGAGGTTAACGTTATCGTCATCAGAGAGTCCCTTGCCGCCGCGCGGAAGATAGCGGGGGAAGGGGGTGTATTGGCCGTCAACTGCATGGTTGCCCTGACGGATTATGATATGCAGGTGCGTGCTGCCGCGGAGGGCGGAGCTGACATTATTATCTCCGGGGCGGGGCTTCCGCTTCGCCTGCCGGATTACACGAAGGACTTTCCGGACGTGGCGCTTGTTCCTATTGTCAGTTCCGCCAAGGCCGCGAGCCTGATCACCCGTCATTGGGAGAAGAAATACGGCCGTTCTCCGGACGCCTTTGTGGTTGAGGAACCTGCGACAGCGGGGGGGCACCTTGGGGCCACGACGATGGAGCAGGTCTACGATCCCGCGCTTTCGCTGAATGTTGCTCTCCCTGGCGTTGTGAAGTTTGTGGCAGAGGAGATGAAGTCCGACATTCCAGTCATTGCCGCGGGAGGAATCTGGGACCGCTCAGATCTGGAGCGTGTCTTTGCCCTTGGAGCGAAGGGCGTTCAGATGGGAACGCGCTTTGCCTGCACGGAAGAGGGAGATGCCTCCGACCGTTTTAAGCAGGCTTATATTGACGCTAAAGAGGAGGATGTTGTCCTGATTCACAGTCCGGCGGGACTGCCTGGAAGGGCGATTAAGAATCCCTTTGTCGCCAGTTACCTTGAGGGCAAGGTGGAAAGCAAGCCCTGTTTTGCCAACTGTCTGACGCACTGCCGGTACCGCAAGACGCGCGAGACTTTCTGCATAGCGTCGGCCTTGGTGGACGCTTTCAACGGAAACTGGGAAACGGGCCTTTTCTTCTGCGGCAGTAATGTTACAAAGGTCCACAAGGTCGAACGTGTCCCGGATATTATTGAGGAGCTTTTCATGTGAACGAGCCCAAGCTTTCTCAGATTCTTGACCTTATGTAACATAAGATACATTATAGGACATTTATAGAAAATAAAAGGGGAGCCTCCCTTTTGTGGGAGGTTCCCTCATTTTAATCAAAGACATCGTCATCCTGGCTCTGACAGACGGCACGGATAGACCGGCCACTGAACCCTCTCCGACAGAGCCTTGTGATAATCTTGCGTTCTTCCAGGCCACTTTTCCGCCACGACGACACCAGGGGCCGGAGTCTCTCTTCCTCATGAGCGGTATTCTCAAGGCCTGCCTCAATATTTTCCTCAGATACGCCGCGGCGCCCCAGCTCGAAGACGATGCGTTTGTTTCCCCAGCCGGTGTGGCTTTCCGCGAAGAGGCGCGCGTAGGCTGAATCATCCAGAAACCCCATCTCCTGTGCCTCAGCAATCAGTGTCTCCGCCACGCTCTCGTCGACTTCGCGCTCCCCCAGCCGCTGCCGGGCCTCCTGACTTGTGCAGGAACGTCTCATCAGCAGACGGAGGAACCAGCCCCGAACATCATCATTGTTGAGAGAACGGTTCATTATTTCTCCTCCCCTTTCGCTGTATAACGAATATCTTCCACTATGAGTGAGTTCGGGCTTCCTGTTCGTGCTTAAAGCCCCACACCATAATCGAGTAGAACACGGGCAGCAGATCCCGTCCCATTTCCGAAAAAGAGTATTCGACGTGGGGCGGAATTTCGTTGAACTGCTCCCGCACAATGAGCCCATCCTCCTCCAGCTCACGCAGGGAGCGTGTGAGCATGGTGTTGGTGATCCCCGGCAAATCTCTCTTTAACTCCCCAAAACGGATTTTGTCGTGGACACAGAACTCATAAAGTATCTGCGTCTTCCACTTCCCCTGAAGCATGACAAGAAGCGGTGTGACGGGACAGTTTCCATCCCTGGTGAGAATCCCCGTCTTGACCCGATCCAGATATTCCTCGTAAGACAAATATTCCGGCAAGGCAATGTCCTCCTGTTCACTGTCTCAGTATCGTTGTTGATACCATATATCAAATTTCTGCGTACTTGATACTATTTATAGATATAGTATGATAATAATACTCAAAAGTCAAAGGGGGGAAACGAATGCAAAACATGATCAATACGATAAAGGAGATTGAGGTAAGAGGGGTTCTCACGAAGTCAAACCTTCCTGTGGCGGACTTCTCCGTCAATCCTTATGTGGGGTGCGCGCACGCCTGCAAATACTGCTATGCCTCCTTTATGAAACGGTTTACAAAACATATGGAGCCTTGGGGCACCTTTATTGATGTGAAGTACTGGCCGGAGATTAAACATCCCGAAAGATATGCGGGACGGGAAGCGTTCATCGGTTCCGTGACAGATCCCTATCAGCCGGCTGAGGAGAAGTATGGCAGGACACGGGCGCTGTTGAAGCAGTTCCAGGGCAGCGGCATGAGAGTCAGCATCGCCACGAAGTCCGACCTGGTGCTGCGCGACCTGGATTTAATCAGGACATTCCCGGAAGCGCGCGTCTCGTGGTCAATTAATACTCTGGATGAGGGATTTCGTTCCGAGATGGATGCCGCCGTGAGCATTGAACGCCGTCTTGCTGCGATGAAGGCGCTTCATGACGCAGGAGTGCGGACGACCTGCTTCATATCCCCCATTTTCCCCGGCATCACCGATGTCCCTGCCATCATCGAACGGGCAAAAGATCACTGCAATCTGATGTGGCTTGAAAACCTTAACCTGCGAGGCGATTACAAGAAGCGTATTCTTGATTGGGTGCATGAGCGGTATCCTGAACTGGATGGGTTCTACCGTGCAATATATGTACGGAACGACTGGAGCTACTGGGGGGAACTGGATGATCTGATGCGGGACTTCACGGCTTCTCATGGGCTTCCCTACGTTCGGGACGACGACTCCATGAGACGGCCCTTCGACGCGCCGTCCGTGGTTGTCAATTACTTTTTTCACGAGCAGATTATCCCCTCCGCGAAACGTGCGAGACAAAAAGAAGGGAACGGAGAATCATGAATAAGGAAACCTCTCGTTGACAATAACCGCCGTCAGGTGATAGAGTTTTTCAAGGCAGGGAACAAGGTTCCTTAAACATTAAAATCCGACAGGAGGCAGCACAGATGGAGATTATTTCCACGGATAAGGCACCGGGCGCGATTGGCCCTTATTCTCAGGCGTTTAAGGTTAACGGAATGGTTTACACATCCGGGCAG
>JAILIX010000090.1 GCA_024695065.1 Fretibacterium sp.
TCTTATGTCCCGCAAGCCCAAAGGAAGTTTACGCGGCCACCTACGCGGCGTATCATCATAAGGGGCCCGTTTATCTGAGGCTGGGCACCAACAGAGAACCGGAAATTTATGAGGGTGAGTATAAGTTTGAGGTTGGAGAAGGCGTTGAGTTAAAGAGCGGCGGCGATGCGGCCATTTTCAGCACAGGCAGCATTCTGAAAGATGTGCTGGACGCTGCTGATTCGCTGGAAAAGGAAGGAATTTCTGCCCGCGTCATCAACATCCACACGCTTAAGCCGCTTGACGGGGACATCATCCTTAAAGCCATTCACGAAACGGGGCACATCGTGACGGTTGAAGATCACAATATTACCGGCGGCCTTGGAAGCGCTGTGGCTGAGGTTATCGCGGAATCCGGCATGGGGGTAAAATTCCGGCGTGTGGGGCTGAGGGATTTCTCCCATGGTTACGGTACTTACGCACAAGTCAAAGAGGGCAATGGTGTCGGCAGAAAGCAGATTGAAGAAGTAGTCAGAGAGGTGGCATCGCGGTAATGGCATATATTGATCTGGTTTCTGATGTTCACAAAGCGACGAAGCGGGATTACTTGGGCAGGGTGACGAGTGCGGATAAATCGGAGTGTGCCGTTGTCGCCAAACAGTATGGCTATGACTACTGGGATGGAGACCGGAAATATGGTTACGGCGGCTACCGCTACGACGGGCGGTGGAATCCTGTGGCAAAAAAAATAGCGGACTACTATCATCTTGAGTCCGGCCAGAAAGTTCTGGATGTGGGCTGCGGTATGGCTCACCTGCTCTACGAACTCACGCAGGCGGTTCCGGGAATCGAAGTCTGCGGCATCGATATTTCAGAGTACGCCCTTCAGCACGCCAAGGAAGAAGTGCGCGGCAATCTCCAGTACGGGAAAGCTCAGGAGCTTCCCTTTGAGGATAATTCCTTTGACCTCGTAATCTCGCTGGCCACGCTGCACAACCTGAAAGTTTACGACCTGAAAAAAGCCGTGCAGGAAATTGAGCGTGTCAGCCGGAAGCACAGCTATATCATGGTGGAGTCATACCGTAACGACCGGGAAGAGATGAACATGCTGTACTGGCAGCTCACCTGCGCCAGCTACTACGCTGTGGACGAGTGGGAGTGGCTGTACCGGGAGTGGGGGTACACAGGGGATTACAGTTTTATCTTCTTTGAGTAGAAAGGAGAGTTAGAAGTGGGAAACGAATTCCTTGATTATTATGGTAAGTATAATATCTCTCCTGTTCATCAGAATATCGATGATTTTAACCTGCACATGACTCGCAGAAAAAAACTATATCGGCAATTAGGAATGCCGATAAAGCTTTTCAGAGATGCCCGAGTTCTGGAAATCGGGCCAGGCGGAGGATATAATACGCTTTGTTTTTTTCAATGGGGCGCTAAACATATCGATCTGGTAGAGGCGAACAAGGCCGGCATAGACAATATGCGTGAGAATTTCGCTCTATATGGTATCGATGCTTCCCTATATGATATATTTGAGACTAAAATAGAAAATTTCTCAAGCGAAAATTATGATATTATCATAGCAGAGGGATTCCTTCAATATCTCTCAAACTCAGGCGAAATAGTTAAAAAACTGAAGGGCATGGCCAACGAATCTGGGATAATTGTTGTGACCTGTGCGGATGATTTCGGTGATTTCGTCGAGACAATGAAACGAATGATAGCCCATAGTTTCATTAAAGAGGTATCCGAACACAATGAAAGAGTAAAGATTCTATCCCATATTTTTGAGCCTCAGCTTAAAAGTCTGCAGGGCGTTTCGCGACCGGTTGAGGATTGGGTACAGGATCAATTTCTGAATCCAGCCCTGACGAATGGTGTAGAGTGGACAATTGCCAATGCTATTGAAGATTTTTCCCCGGAGTTTGAAACTTTGGGGTGTTCCCCACATATGTTCTCCGATTGGTCCTGGTATAAAAATATTTGGTACGATATGAAAACACAATATTTAGCTCAGTATAAAATGCGCAGATTCAGTTTATTTCTGGCTGGAATGGAAGAACGTGCAGTTGATCCAGATATTGTTGCTGAAATTGACCTGAATGTACGCAGGGCAAAACATTCAGCAAGAGAATATGAAATTTCCTATGATAACACACTGTTCCTTAAAGCCTCAGAGGATATGGAATCGTTGTGTCATTTGGTGCAAGACATTGACCCAAATTTACACAGTGTTTTTTGTCAAATACGGGATGCCTTTAGAGATATTAACGAAGCAGGGATTTGTTGGAATAGATATCCTGATTTGTTTAAGGCTTTTGGCAGAGGAATGCAGTACGTCGGTTTTGTTCGACAGTAGTTTCCATATGAATAAAATTTTAGTAACGGGCTCCAATGGCTTTATTGGCGGACATATTTTAAGAACTTTAAGCCGGTATGGGTATGCAGTCTGTGGATGTGGAAGAGGCGAAAACAAAAATCAGGGTATTCCATATCTGAGAGCTAATCTGGCAGAGGGATTTCAATGCAATATAAATTTTGACCTGATTATTCATGCTGCCGCACGTTCGCCGGAGGCGTCTTTTGAGGAATATTTTTTTGATAATGTGATAGGTACCCAAAATATTTTGGATTTTGCCAAGCAAAACAGCGTCAGAAAGATCGTTTATCTGTCTGCTGTTTCTTCATTCGGCAGGGTAGACAAGGTTTTGAGTGAGGAGTCACCGCATGACAGCCCTGGTGATTATGGTCTGACAAAGTATATGGCTGAGAAATTAATTTGTAATTCCGGTCTCGATTACGACATTTATATTTTACCCGGCGTTGTCGGAATGGGATGTAATAATCCATATATTGTCAGATTAGCTGAGTCGTTGTATCAGTGGCATGATGTCTATTGTTATAATAGTGAGGGGATTTTTAACAATGTACTTCTGGTTTCCGATCTGAGCAGGTTTTTACTTCATAGGTTGGAAACAGATAATGCAAAAGATGTTTTTCTGCTGGGCTGTACGGAACATATTAGTGTGCATGATATGGTTTCCTCTTTGATGGAGAATTTACATTCAAGCTCGAAGATTGAGCTTGTCCCGGAAGTCAGAGGAGGCTTTTATCTGAATACTCAAAAAGCACTTAATGCTGGGTTTGTATCAACGTCATTTGCTGACATTATTACAATAGTTTGTAACGAAGTCAGGAGGAGATTAAAATGATAAATCTTCCAAAACCATCTGCCAATCAAGAGGAGTATCAGCGGATTTTTAACGAGGGGATGATGCGTTTCCCCAAAAGGAAGGAGAATTATAAACAATATGAGACAGCTGTAAAAAAACAGCTTGGACTGATGTTAGATTATATGCCGGTCAAAATGGACTATGAGGTCAGCAGTCTGTGTAACTTTCGCTGCGAGATGTGTCTTATGAGCGAGATAGCAGAAAATCACAGAACCCAGATGACCTATGCAGATTTTAAAAGATCTCTGGATGAGCAATATGGATTGGTGGAGGTCAAACTTCAGGGACTTGGCGAGCCGTTACTTAATCCGGATTTCTTTGCGATGGTACACGAAGCCGTGAGCCGCGATCTCTGGGTGAGGACAACGACAAACGGATCTCTACTTCATCTTAATGAAAATTATAAAAAGATGATAGATGAGAAAATCGGTGAAATACAAATTTCCATTGACGGTGCCACTAAGGAAGTCTTTGAGAAAATCCGCAGGGGGGCAGATTTTGACAGAATAGTGGAAAATGTATCCATACTGAACCATTATGCAATTACCAGAGAGGAGCAGTGGCGGACAAGCTGCTGGATGCTGGTGCAGAAAGATAATATACATGAGATGCGTGCGTTGCTTGATCTTGCCGAGAAGATTGGTTTTTCGCGTGTGGTGTACTCTCTGGCTTTGGGAAACTGGGGGAAAGATAACTGGAGCGAGATTAATAATCCTAAAGATGTCCGATCTGCCTTTCATGAGGAAGATGGATGGGAACTCGTTGATGCCGGTCAAAAAAAAGGAATATCTGTTTCCTTCTGGGTTGGCAATGATAAGTATCGTCACACGGAAGATGGGAAGCAATTATGCAACTGGCTTTGGAGTAGGGCATTTATCTCAGGCGATATGAGAATTGTGCCGTGCTGTGTTCTATGCGACGCAAATACTTTTGACCTTGGAGATGCTCTGGATTTCTCAAAAGAATGGAACTCTAAAGACTATCAGGAACTTAGAAGACAGCACTTGACTGGTGAAATACCTTCAATGTGTCGGAATTGCTATGAGGGGAGCAGATAAGGATGGGAAAAACAGTTCTTATACTTGGCGGCGGGGTGACAGGCTGTACAGCAGCAAGGGAGTTCAGCGGCAAGGGATTTAATGTAACTTTGATAGAGAAAAATAATTACCTTGGCGGCGGTTGTCATACTTTTTTCTGGGGCGGACATCCGTATACGGAGGGACCGCGCCCATTTCATGTCGTCAGCGAAAAGGAGTTTGCCTATATTAATGACATAGTTCCGATGCGGCGTTTTCCGCTTTTCCTGGATACATACATTGAGAGAGACAGGAGCTTTTACAGCTTCCCTATACATTGGGATGACATTCAGGTTATGCCTGACAGAGAACAGATTCTTAAGGAGCTTGACAACTGTCCGAAAGAAAATAATGCTGCGAACTTGGAACAGGGCTGGATCAACGCTGTTGGGCCTACCCTTTACGACAAGTATGTCAGGACCTATACCCAGAAAATGTGGGAAGTGGAAAGCAATACTGTCTTTGATGATTTTTCATGGAGCGTCAAAGGTTCCCCGATACAGAAAGGCTCACGAGTTGTTGAACTTGCAACGGGGAAGCCAGAACATGCCTACCCCATTGAAGAGACTGGGTACAATCGTTTTTTTGACTGTTGTGTGAAGGATGCGAAAGTTATACTGGGTGCAGCCGCTGAAGTTGTTGATTTGGAAAATAGAAAGGTTGCAGTGAATGGTGAAATACTCTCAGCAGACATCATTGTATCGACAATTGCATTGGATGATTTGATGCACAATGCGTATGGTGAGTTGCGCTATATGGGACGGGATTTCTATCCTATGGTGTTCCCCGCAGAACATATTTTCAGGAATTTTCATCATTTTATCCATTATCCCAATGAGGAAAAATATACCAGGATTGTGGAATATAAAAATCTTACGGGGCACCAGTCAAAAGACACACTGCTTGTGATGGAGGTACCCTCGCACAGTAACAGGTTATACTCCTATAACATCAAGAGCGAGAAGGATAAAGCACAGAAATATATGGATAATCTTCCTGATGACGTTTACGCTGTTGGGCGTTTGGGGACGTATCGGTATCTGAATATAGGGCAGTGTTTTGAAGCCGTATGGTCACTCACGGAAAAAGTATAAACCCGGAGGGATGAAAATGTCGTTATCCTGGGATGTATCGCAAAAAGTCTCTGTTCTGGAGCAGATTGAGGATCATAGGACATCCGGCGATGAGCAAATTATACCGGTTGTGTTGGAAAAGTTCTATACGCCTCTTAAAACTGAACTGAAAAAACAATGTGAGGCCAATCTAAAACTGCTGAAGAATTATCCGTATTGTTATGCAGATGATGCAACACTGCCGGAGGTTTTGCCCGTATGGATGGATGAGCAGGAGATCATATATTTTCTGCCTTCAGAGAAGCGCTTTAACCGGCTTCAAAGGCTGAATCTGGACAGGAAAACCCTGACACGCAACACACCCATCGCGGTGCCCGCTCAGTTCTGGACAGAGGATTTGACAGATTACGAACAGTACACATCCCTCACTCCGGAAAGCCACTTCCTGGATATGGATATTCCAATGTATCTCCTGTATACGGCAGAGGAGTGGGCCGTTTTTTTGCAGGTGGCAGACGTTAAGCCGTTGCTTGCACCTAAACGTGTCGTGTTTATAGCGGGAAGTGATAATATAAAAAATTACTTTCAGGATGACGGCGTTATATTTCCCAAAAAAATTTACGGCACAGATCACGTTGAGGAGTATGACACAGCATTTCATGAAATTTACGACAGAAAACTTCAATATTTGGAAACAGATTTGCAGAACATCAAAGCCTACTATTCCGACAATGAGGCTGAGATAGACCGGCATTTCTCGGAGGGGAGGCCCAGGATAATGTCTGTCACCACGCGTTTCTCCACGGCAATACAGTTTCATACCCGTGACAGTATGGATGCAGTTCAGCGTCTTGGAGGAGAGTCCGTGGTGCTGATTGAGAAGGATCCCCTGCACCGCGTGGATCCTTTCTGGGAAGCTAAGACTGTAGCAGAATTTAAACCGGACGCAATTTTTTTGATATCACATTTCAGGGATGAACACAATTCGCAAATATATCCTAAAGGAATGGTATCAATCGGTTGGAATCAGGATAATCTTCCACATATTATGGATCCCATTACTCCAACAAGACTTCATAAACGAGATTTTATCATGGAACACCTTGGTGGATGGAAACCATTCTGGGAGGTGGGCTACGATAGAGAGCAGATTATTGATGCGCCTATTCCAGCCAATCCCTATATCTATCGTCCTTATGAACTGACTTTGGAAGAAAGAGAAAGGTATGGATCAGACATCTGTTTTGTCTGCCATGCGGTAGATATCGATGGATATATAAAGGAAATCTGTAACAATTTTGAAGAGCCTGCTAAACCATACATTACCGAGATGTACAAAGAATATTACAGGATGGCTTCCAAGGGTTATTTTCTTTATGGGGCGGAAAGTTTTAAGAAATATATAGACGAATTTATGAGAAGACGATGCCATATTAATATTTCCTCTCCTATACGGGATATGATAGCGGAAAAACACATGAGTACCTTTTATAACAGAGCTGTAGGGGCTAGGGTGTTTGCGGATTGGCTAATTGCTGCGGGATTAAAAAATATTAAGTTATGGGGCAACGGCTGGTTGAATTGTGAGAAATATCACCCTTATGCAATGGGGCCTGCGCAGAACGGAGAGACTTTATCGAAAATTTACCAGGCGTCTAAGATTGTCATGGGTAATAATATCATCAATAGCGGTGCGGCCCGAGCCTGGGAGAGTATGCTGAGCGGGGCTTTTTTTATGAGTCCTTATATTCCACCGGAAGAAGATTGGGAAGATATACGAAAAGTCATGAAAGTTGGCGAAGATCTGGTCATGTTCTACAACAAAAAAGACCTGATCAAAAAGGTGCGGTACTATCTGAAACATGACGAGGAACGGCGCGAGATGGCCCGCCGGGGACGCGAGGTGGCGCTGCAGAAAATGACCTACGACGCGATGATGAAGCGGGTGATCACGTTCATTGGGGATAAGCTGAAGGCACGCGGAGCAGAACAGGGGCTCTGAGCAGCCGCTCGGTGGATATTATAAATATGTAAAACCTGAATCAATCAGGCCTCTCCAGCCTCTCCTCGTGGTAAAATAGAGTAATAAAGCGCCTTGACCGGAGGATTTCGGCCGGGCGGGGAGAGGAGTTATTTAATGCCGGAGGAGAATAAAAACGGGCTCACCCCGGGTGAAAGCACCCCTGAGGATGAGCAGCAGGCGGGAGGACGCGTCATTCCCCTGCCTCTTGTGAGTGAGATTAAGGACAGTTATCTTAACTACGCGATGAGCGTCATCATCGGCCGTGCTCTGCCGGACGCGCGGGATGGACTGAAGCCTGTTCAGCGCCGCGTGCTGTACGCCATGTCCGAGCTGGGGCTGCGCCACAACACGGCCTATAAAAAATCCGCCCGTATCGTCGGTGAGACGATGGGTAAGTACCACCCCCACGGCGACGCCTCCATCTACGACACGATGGTGCGTCTGGCCCAGGACTGGAACCTGCGCTACTGCCTGGTGGACGGGCAGGGCAACTTCGGTTCTGTGGATGGGGACAGCGCGGCGGCCATGCGTTACACCGAGGCCCGGCTTCATACGCTGGGCGAGCTGATGCTGGCTGATATCGACGAGGACACGGTGGAATGGGGCCCGAACTTCGACGAGTCCCTGAAGGAACCTCTGTCTCTGCCGGCGGTGTTGCCCAACCTTCTGGTCAATGGCAGCACAGGCATTGCTGTCGGCATGGCGACGAACATCCCGCCGCACAATCTGCGGGAGGTGGTGGACGTCCTCTGCTGGCTGCTCAAGACGGAGACCCCCCCGGAGGAGGCCAGCCTGGCGGACATCATGGAGCGCATGCCGGGACCGGACTTCCCCACGGGCGGCCTGATTTTAGGCCGTCAGGGCATTCTGGATGCCTACAGGACAGGGCGGGGCAAGATTATCATCCGGGGACGGATGCACGTGGAGGAGGGCAGGCGCGGCCGCTCCAGTGTCATCGTTACGGAAATTCCCTACGCGGTGAACAAGACCACGCTCATAGAGGCGATGGTCCTTGCGGTGCAGAACAAGGATGTCGATGGCGTCTCGGATATCCGGGACGAGTCGGACCGCGATGGAATGCGCATTGTGCTGGACCTGACGCGGGACGCCGACCCGGAACTTGTGATGCGCCAGCTCTATCGCCGCACCCAGCTCCAGACCACCTTTGGCGTCATCAATCTGGCGCTGGACAACAAGCACCCGCGCATACTGCCTGTCTCAGGGCTGCTGAGGCTCTTTCTGGACTACCGCCGTGAGGTGGTGCGCCGCCGAACGGAGTATCGTCTCCGCCAGGCTCAGGCCCGGGAGCATATTGTCGAGGGGCTGGTGAAAGCCCTTGACATCATTGAGCAGGTCATTCAGCTCATCCGCTCCTCCAAATCCGGCCAGGAGGCCAAAGAGGGGCTTGTTTCTCAGCTGGGGTTCTCGGAAGTGCAGGCCCAGGCCATTCTTGAGATGCGCCTTCAGCGCCTCACCGGCCTTGAGCGCGAAAAGCTGGACGAGGAGCTGAGGCAGCTTCTGGCGGACATCGCCTCCTACAACCGCATTCTTGGGGACCACAGGGTGCTGGACGGAGTCATTCACGACGAACTGAAGGAACTGGGCGAGAAGTTTGGCGACGACCGCCGCACGGAGATTATCGACAACTATCAGGAATCCGCCGACGAGGACCTGATTCCGGAGAGCGACATCGTGGTCACCCTGTCCCAGGACGGGTTCCTGAAGCGGCAGGACCTGGAGAGCTACACGCTTCAGGGCCGCGGAGGCAAGGGGCGCAAGGGCGCGTCCGTGCAGGAGGATGACAGCATCGCCACGGTCTGCGTCACCCACACGCACCATGATCTCTACTTCTTCACCACCCGGGGTCGGGTCATGTCCATCAAGGGATTCACCATCCCGGAGACCCGGACCGGCAAGGGCAAGCTGGCTTCCCGCATCCTCCCCATGGAGGAGGGGGAGCGCGTGGTGTCCCTGGCCCCGGGCGGGGCGGCAGGCTGGAAGTATGCCTTCTTCCTCACGCGGGGCGGAATTGCCAAGCGCGTCGGGGTGTCGGACCTTGTGGACTCAAGCCGCCCGCGGCGTATCATCACCCTTGACGAGGGGGACGAGATCGCCCAGGTACGCCTGACGACCGGCAGCGACGATCTGCTCCTGATGACGGCAGATGCCAAGGCCCTCCGGGTTTCTGAGGATGAGTTCCGCCCCATGGGGAGGAGCGCCCGGGGAGTCCGGGCCATGGCCCTTGCTTCGAAGGATTACATCATCAGCTGCGACGTGGTGAGCCCGGACAGCGATATTCTGATTTTGAGCGAGCGGGGTTTCGGCAAACGGACGAATTTTGATGAGTTCACGCAGCACCATCGCGCGACGGGCGGCGTGCGCGCCATGAATGTCACCGCCAGGACAGGCCGTCTTGTGGGCTGCTACACGGTGCGGCCCCAGGATGAAATCATCGCCATCACCGCCCGGGGCCGGATGATCCGCGTGGCTGTGAAGGACCTGCCCAAGTTGGGCCGGACCTCGATGGGCAATATCACGGTCCGTCTGGACGAGGGCGACCTTGTGGCGGACTGCAGCATCGTCCGGGCGGAGCAGCAGGAGCCGAAGGCCGCGGCGGAGACACCGGCGGAGTCAACGGGCCGTCTTCCCTTTGATAATCCGGATAAAAAGCCCATAGGCGGCGGAAAGGAGTAAGCAGCCATGCGTTTTGCCAGAGATGGTTTTCCCATGATGGCTTTCTGTGTGCTGGCGACGGCGGCCTTTGCCTTCATCTCACCTGTTCCAGCGGTGGTGATGGGGGCCCTGACGGGGCTGGTGCTGTGGTTCTTCCGTGACCCGGACCGCGTCACCCCGGAGCGGGAGGGGGGCTTCTTCTCCCCTGCGGACGGGAAGGTGGTGGAGATCTCCGAGGCGGAGCATCCCTTCACGGGCCCGGCGGTGAAGGTGGGGATTTTCATGAACCTCTTCAGCGTCCATGTAAACCGGGCCCCCTGCGCCGGGAAGGTGGAATATCTGGAATATATTCCGGGGAAGAAGGTCGCGGCCTTTGCTCCCAAGGCCGCCGAGATCAATGAGCGCCACCTGGTGGGGCTCTCCACGGCCTGGGGACCCGTCCTGATGGTGCAGATCGCGGGGCTGGTGGCGCGCCGCATCGTCTGTCGGCTGGTGCGCGGCGACACGCTGGAGGCCGGGCAGCGGTACGGGATGATTAAAATGGGATCCAGGGTTGACGTTTATTTGCCTAAAGAGGTAAGATTAAGCATTAGCATGGGGGATAAGGTTTGTGCCGGCGTCTCCCTTTTAGGGGTGGTTGAGAGATGAGATTACTGAAAAAGCGGGAACGCAAGCCGCTGGAGTTCAAGCAGATCGCGCCCAACATGGTGACGAGCGGCAACCTGCTCTGCGGGCTCTTCTCGCTGATGCTGACGATGAGCGGACGTTACGTGCCGGCAGCGTGGCTGATTTTCTTTGCCGTCATCTTTGATGGGCTGGACGGGAAGGTGGCCCGGATGCTGGGTGGCGGCTCGCAGTTCGGTCTGGAGTTCGACAGCCTGGCGGATCTTGTCAGTTTTGGCGTGGCTCCCGCTCTGTTGCTCTACCACGCTTTCCTGCGGGGATGGGGCGGAGTGCTGGGGCCGGTGGTGGCCTGCTTCTTTGCCCTGTGCGTGGCCCTGAGGCTGGCGCGGTTCAACGTTGTTCACATTCCGGGGCCGTTCCAGGGGTTGCCCTGTCCCGCGGGAGGGCTCTTCATCGCCTCCTTTATTCTGGCGGGGCTGACGCTTCCCCCCATGGCGATGGCGGCCGTGCTGCTGGGGGTGGGGTTCCTGATGATTTCCAGCATTCCCTACGCCAACCTCAAGAAACTGACCCGGCACAGCGCGGATAAGGGCAAGTGCGCGGTTTTCTTCTCGTTCTTCCTTCTGTCCTTTGCGTTTATGAGAAGTGCGGCGCCGCTGTTCCTCTTTGCCACGTACATCCTCAGCGGCCTGATTCATTTTGACTGGGGTCAGTGGCTGCTCCGGCCGGAGGAACCGGCTTACGCGGATACGAAGGATTCGCGCCGTTAGCCCGGCCGGCTGTATCGGGGCGGGACGCCCTCAGAGGCGAAGGTGCGCTGAATTTTTCGTTCTGATTATTCTGTAAGACTGCCGCCGGCCATCAGCCGGCGGCTTTTTTCAGATATCGCTTGTCCGGGCTCAGGCCCGCTGATAAAATAGAAGCAGAGTTGTGCCGCGAAATCCCCACGTGGGGCGTTGGGGGTCTTTTCCCCTGACATAGACAAAGGACCGGGTCTGCCGAAAGGAGAATGCTCATGAATCAGTCCATACGCTACGGGGTTTCCCCCCTCACTGACTACGATATCTTCCTGTTCAAGCAGGGCACGCATTACAGCCTCTATGAGAAAATGGGGGCTCAGCCCTTCACCGACAAGGACGGGACGGAGGGCGTCGCTTTCGCAGTGTGGGCTCCCAACGCCCAGTCTGTGAGCGTCGTCGGGAACTTCAATGGATGGGACCCCGGCGCTCATCCTCTGGCCGCCCGCTGGGATGCCAGCGGGATATGGGAGGGCTTCATCCCCGGTCTCAAAAAATGGGAGCTCTACAAGTTCCATATTCAGACCAGCCGCGGCGAGTGGAAGGACAAGATGGACCCCTTCTCCCGCCTGTTCGAGTTGCCGCCGCGCACCTCTTCCATCGTCCACTGGCCGGAGTATCGCTGGGGCGACACGGAGTGGATGCAGAACCGGTATAAAAAGCTCGCCCTCTCAGCCCCCTGGTCCGTCTACGAGGTCCATCTGGGCTCCTGGCGGCGGCACTGGGACGACGGGCTCTCCCTCTCCTACCGCGAGCTGGCTGAGGAACTGCCGGAATACTGCGAGGAGATGGGCTTCACCGCCGTGGAGCTGCTGCCTGTGATGGAGCACCCCTTCTATGGCTCCTGGGGCTACCAGACGCTGGGTTACTTTGCCCCGACCTGCCGCTACGGCACGCCGGAGGACTTCATGGCTCTGGTGGATGCCCTGCATCAGAAGAACATTGCCGTCATTCTGGACTGGGTCCCCAGCCATTTCCCCACGGACGACTTCGGCCTTGCGCGCTACGACGGCACGGCCCTCTACGAGCATGAGGATCCGCGCAAGGGGTATCATCCGGACTGGGGCAGCTACATCTTCAACTACGGCCGCAACGAGGTCCGCAGCTACCTTATCTCCAGCGCGGCGTTCTGGATTGAGAAGTATCACGCGGACGGGCTTCGCATTGATGCTGTGGCCTCCATGCTCTATCTGGACTATTCGCGCCACGACGGCCAGTGGGTGCCCAATATCTACGGAGGACGCGAGAACCTTGAGGCGATTTCCCTGCTTCGGGACCTGAACAGCGAACTGTACGGCCGCTTCAAGGATATTCAGACCATCGCCGAGGAGTCCACGGACTGGCCGATGGTGACGCGGCCGGTGTTCCTGGGCGGCCTTGGCTTTGGCATGAAGTGGAACATGGGCTGGATGCACGATACCCTGGAGTACATGAGCCTCGACAGCGTGTACCGCAGCTGGCATCAGAACCAGCTCACCTTCAGCATCTGGTACGCCTTCTCCGAGAACTTCATGCTGCCCCTGTCCCATGATGAGGTGGTCCACGGCAAGGGATCGCTGATGAATAAGATGTCCGGCGACTGGTGGCAGAAGCGTGCGAATCTCCGCCTGCTCTACGGCTACATGTGGATGCACCCGGGCAAGAAGCTGCTGTTTATGGGCGGCGAGCTGGGGCAGGGACTGGAGTGGAACCA
The DNA here is from genome assembly GCA_024695065.1 of Fretibacterium sp. Taxonomy (GTDB): domain Bacteria; phylum Synergistota; class Synergistia; order Synergistales; family Aminobacteriaceae; genus JAFUYV01. Next base: position 13,175 of record JAILIX010000090.1, read on the forward strand.
TGACTCCGCGGTCGAGTGGCACCTGCTGGATAAGCCAGACTTTGCAGGCATCCAGCGCTGGGTGAAGGACCTCAACCACGCTCTGAAGGAGTACCCCCCCCTGCATGAGCTGGATTTCCAGCCTGAGGGCTTCCGCTGGATTGACTGCTCTGACTGGCACCAGAGCGTTCTGGTGTGGCTCCGCAAGGGCAGGAGCGACGACGAGTACATCCTCTGCGCCGCGAACTTCACGCCGGTTCCCCGGGGGGGCTACCGGGTGGGCGTGCCCCGCAGCGGGTTCTGGAAGGAAATCCTCAACAGCGATGCCGCCATCTACGGCGGCAGCGGCATGGGCAACTCCGGCGGGATGGAGGCCGAGATGGTGGAGAGCCACGGTCAGCCCTGCTCGCTGCAGCTGACGCTTCCGCCGCTGAGTATCGTTGCGTTCCACTTTGATGCGAATGCGGAGAGGAAGCTGAAGGGTTAAACAGGTTTTCCCCTGGCTGGCCCTGTCCGCTGCATGGGTTTGCGTCCATGACGTTTTGTTTGAGCTGTAATTTACGAAGGGAGTTTTAGCTTTTGCCTCGCTACATATGTATTCACGGCCATTTTTACCAGCCTCCGCGTGAGAACCCCTGGCTGGAGACGGTGGAGCGTCAGGAGTCCGCCGCGCCCTGGCACGACTGGAATGCCCGCATCTCTGCGGAATGCTACAGCCGGAATGCTGCCTCGCGCATTCTCAATAAAGATGGGGATATTGTCAAGATCTGCAACAACTACTCGCGGATGAGCTTCAACTTTGGGCCGACGCTCCTCTCCTGGCTGGAGGCAAATGACCCCCTGTGCTATCGCGCTATCCTTGAGGCGGACGTCCTCGGAAGCAAGCGTTTTTCCGGACATGGGCCCGCCATGGCTCAGGTCTACAATCACATCATCATGCCCCTGGCGAACCGTCATGACAAGGAGACTCAGGTGCGATGGGGGATTGCTGACTTCAAAAAACGTTTTGGCCGGATGCCGGAGGGAATGTGGCTGGCGGAGACCGCCGTCGACACAGAAACCCTTGAGGTGCTGGCCGAGAACGGCATCCTCTTCACTGTCCTGTCTCCCTACCAGGCGGAGGCGGTGCGCTCTGTGGGCTGGGGAGGGTGGCAGGATGTCAGTGGCGGGCGGGTGGATACCCGCTGCGCCTACCGCTGCAATCTTCCTTCCGGGCGCAGCATTGCACTTTTCTTCTATGACGGTGTGCTGTCCCAGAAGATTGCCTTTGACGGGCTGCTGAACGACGGAGGCAGCCTTGCCAGCCACCTCATCAACGCTCACGAGGACCGGGGGCAGCCCGTTCTCTCCCATGTGGCGACGGACGGCGAGTCCTATGGCCATCATCATCAATATGGGGACATGGCTCTGGCCTACTGCCTCGATACGGTTGACAACTCTGTGGACGCCCGGCTTACCGTCTACGGGGAGTTCCTGGCCTTTTATCCGCCGGAATCAGAAGTGAAGATCATCGAAAAATCCTCCTGGAGCTGCTGCCACGGTGTGGAACGGTGGCGGAGCGACTGCGGGTGCAGCACGGGGACATCCGGATTTCACCAGAAGTGGCGCGCTCCTCTCCGGAAGGCCATGGACGACCTGCGGGACGAGCTGGGGGGGCTCTTTGAGGAAGGGGCCCGGAACCTCTTCCTTGACCCATGGACTGCCCGCAATCGTTACATCGAGGTCATCCTGGACCGCTCCGATGAAAATGTGGATAATTGGCTGGAGCAGAACATCGGGCACGCGGTGGCACCCCATGAGAAGGTTAAGGCCCTCTCCCTGATGGAGATGCAGCGCAACGCCCTCCTGATGTACACGAGCTGCGGCTGGTTCTTTGACGAAATCTCACGCATTGAGCCGATACAGATTCTGCGCTACGCCGCCCGGGCCATGGAGCTGGCGAAGACTCTGTTTGACGTGGACCTGGAGCCGGCGTTCCTCAGGACGCTGGCTGAGGCTCCCAGCAATATTCCTGAACTCCGTGACGGAGCCAAGGTGTACGAGCTTCTGGTCAAGCAGGGGCATACGGATATGCCGCAGATGGCGGCCTACTATGGGGCTACATCTCTTCTGCGTGATTTTGTGCCTAATTTCTCCGAGGGCTGCTGGGAGATGTCGGGCAGCGTGCTTCGCTGCGAGGGGGTGGGGATCAGCCGTTTCCTTGCGCCGGACGTGGCGCAGGACTCCGCATTCTCCGCGGGGACAGTGAGGGTCCGCTCCAGGATTACGGGGGAGGAGGGCACCTATCTCTTTGCCCTCAATCATCGCGGCGGCACCTCCATGCTCTGCGGCGTTCTGCCTCAGGAGAAGCCCCGGGCGCTTCAGATGAAAGAGGTCAGCGAGCTGCGCGAGCTCTTCCGGGATGAGGGGCTTGAGAATGAGCAGCGTCTGGTGGAGTATTTTGACTGCCGTCTCTACACTTTGCGGCATATACCCGCCGACGCCCAGCACCGGCTGCTGAATGAACTGCTGCGTCAGGATGTCCAGAAGATTGAGGCGAGCGTGCGCGATATCATCAAGAACTACGACCAGCTTTTGGAGTACCTCACGACGCTGAACGTTCGCCCCCCCGCAATTCTTACGGTTGCGGCGGAGTTCACCCTGACCTCCAGCATTATCCATAAGCTGAAGGAGCCCCAGCCTGACGCGGACAGCATACGCCGGGACTTTGATCTGGCGGGTTTCTGGCAGGTTCGGCCCAACGAGGGGCAGATTCGTTTTGCCTTTGCCGAGGGGCTCAAGGCCCTCATGACGCGGCTGTGTGAGGATCCGGAGAACACCGCGCTTATGGAGAGTATCTCCAGTCTCATCGGGCTCTTTTCAGAGCAGTTCCGCTGGCAGCTTGAGCTCTATGACGCACAGAACCTCTATTTTGAGCTTCTGAAGCATTATGGGTCCAAACTGCGCACCGCTCCCGGGGATATCCATGACGCGATGTTCCGTCTGGGGGCTGCGCTCCATTTTTCAGAAGAGATGCTGTGCCGGAGGTAGGGCGCGGGCAGCTGAAAGGAGGACTTTCTTATGGAATGGATAAAAGCTTCGGCAAACACGCCTGTCTGTCCGGACAGGGGAGTTTTGCTGAAGGATGTGGTTCAGCTGGTGCTGGACGGCGCTGAGACGCCGGAGGCTGTGATGAAGGAGCTGGGCCTGACAGGGGAGGACGAGGGGGCGGATCAGATTCCTGCGATACTGGACATCTTTGTCCCCGTGGTCAATGCCTGGCAGTCGGGGACCTGCAGCGCGGGCTGCAGCGGCTGCAGTGGCGGGTGCTGCGGAGAGTAACCCTGTGGGGGATGGGTGTCCTGAGGAGTTTCGTCTATCAGGGACGGTATTATATTCTTAGGAGGTTTTGTCCATGAATGAGAGAAAAGGCGTCATCACAATGGGCGGCAAGCCCATGACCCTTATGGGAACGGAGCCGAAGGTGGGGGAGAAAGCCCCGGATTTTGTGCTTCTGGACAGCGGACTGGCTGAGAAGAGTCTGAAGGATTTTGCGGGGAAGATCAAGGTGATTTCCGTTGCCCCGTCGCTGGACACGTCAGTGTGCAGCATTCAGCTTCGCTGGTTCAACGAGGATGCGGCCAGCCGTCCCGATGACGTTGTGGTGCTGAACGTGACAATGGACCTTCCCTTTGCCATTAAGCGCTTCTGCTCCGTGGAGGGGATTAAGAATGCCCTGGCGCTCTCCGACCACCGCGAGGCGTCCTTTGGCCTGGGCTATGGCGTCCTCATCAAGGAACTGCGGCTGCTGGCCCGCTCTGTCTTTATTATCGACAAGGACGACGTGCTGCGCTATGTGCAGATTGTCCCTGAGGAGACCAACGAGCCCAACTATGAGGACGCAATGAAGGTCCTGGAGACACTGAAATAACCCCATTGCTGACAGAAGCGAACAAAGGCGGCGGAGCTTCTGCTCTGCCGCCCTGTTTTTTATCAGACTTAAGCGATAGCAGTACAGCGGACGTAATTAACTCCGCTTCCCCGCGACGAACGGAGCGTGCCATCCACTGTCACAGGGTCCCCGTCCTTCTTGCCGGCCAGAATGCCCTGAAGGTCCTGGTCGTAGACCCTGACCACCAGAAAATCCCTCCGGGGGGCGCCGTCCAGCTCCTGATTGTCCTGCCGCACAGCAAACCGGACGTACTTTCCTGTCCCGGTCTCACCCTCAGCCTGTGCCTTGATGCGGTGAACACAGCCAGACAGGCGGACCTTATTCTCCAGAGCTGCTGTCCCGGCATTCTCAAGCTTCAGAGCGGCCAGATAAAGCTCACCGCTCCCGCGTGACGAACGCAACACACCCTCAACGCAAATGGGGGCCCCCTCCTGCAGGCTCTTCAGCTTTTCCTGAACCTCCGCAGGGAAGGCACGCACTGTCAAAAAGTCCTTGCGAATCATGCCGTCCGGCCACGGATTCTCGTGGCGGATGGAGAATGGAAAATATTTCTTTTCCTTTTTGGTGCCGATAAAGTGTAAAAGGCCTGAGATTGTGACGCTGTTTTCCTGGCCCTGCCCCTGTCCGGGGCTTAAAGGTTTTTCTGCCTCAATCATTACGCCTCACCTCGCGATAGAATCTGACTCGTGCCGCATTGGACACGATACCCCTTCTATTCTAACTCTTGACGGGGCAAAGTGAAAGGCCCAGACGACGCCTGCTTCGGCTCTCAGGAAATACTGCCGTCCTCTTTGGTCGTTGTCCTGGCCTGAGACTCCTGCGCCTGAGCGGCCTCTGCCCTCATTACATCCTCGCGTTCCTCCACCCGGCGTTTCATCGCTTTTCTGATGTTGTCGATGCCCTTCATTTTCTGTGTCATTGTCATCCCTCCAGGTCAGTCTTTCCAGGGCGAGGCGAAATCCCCATCCAGCATCCGCGTATAGGCGCTGGTGATACGGTTGTACATCTGATCGAAGGGCCGCCTCGCATCTGCCGTGAGGCCCGTGGACCAGATGCGTCCCAGCGTGATGTTGTAGGGAATCAGACGATTGAGAGGAACCCGTCCCGCCACAGGATAGTGTTTCTCTGTAAGCACCTGTTCAACCATACGGGCCAGACGGCTGGTGTCGTAGCCCACCTTCACAAGGGGAAGCTGGCTGCGGTCCTTGCCGGCCTCCTCCGCAAAGGAGTAGAGCACACCCAGATTGGAAAGGGAGAAGAAATCCGGCCGCACAGGGACTATGGCAATGTCCGCAAAGTCCAGCGCCTCCTTCGTGATGTCGCCCAGCACAGGAGGACAGTCCAGAATAATCCACTCCTCCTTGCACTCTGCATCTCCCGGCTCCAGCGAGGACTTGACGCGAAGAGCGTCCTTAAAGTATTCTGAGATGAAGGACAACGCGTCCGTGAAGTTGCGCTGCGGGTCCAGGTCTATAGCCAGAACTCTGTTGCGCTTGAGCAGCGCCATCTGAGTCAGGATAATCGACAGGGTTGTCTTGCCCACCCCGCCCTTATGGTTGATCGCAGCCACCGCAATCTTTTCCATGTTATCACCTAACACTTTGAATTAGCATACCCCAGAAGACTATACTCTGACAGTGGGGATTGTGTCAAGCACGGATTCACACAGCATGGACCCGCCACAGGAGTTCTTCGCACAGCCAGGGGCTGCCCCCCGCTGCAACGTGAGCCTCAAC